>JAFLDC010000004.1 GCA_017302775.1 Sphingomonadales bacterium | reverse complement strand
CGCGCCATTCGTCGTGCGCTTTGGGCAGCACGGTATAGTGGCCATGGCAATCGATGATCATTTGGCTTCCTTTCCGGCAGCCCGCCGCTGCCGATAGACCGTGCCCCGCGTCATCACCGGGGCCACTCCCAGCGCCAGCAGGGTCTTGGCGGCTTCTTCCATTTCGGCGGCGCGCCGCGCGCCGTGGGTAGTCATGCGCTCTCGGTTATAGGCCGCGCGTGCCGCCCAGCCCGTCGCCTTCTCGCTGGCGTCGAGCGAGGCGAGCACTTCGTCCGCCACCCCGGCAGCTGCGGCGGCCTGCATCATCTCGTCGGTCAAGGCCTCGATCCCCTTGACCATGACCGAGCGGATCATCTTGATCGCGCTGGCCCGCCCCACCTCGCTGCCGACTACGCGCACCTCGGTAAAGCCCGCCAGCCGCAGTGCTGCTTCCGCCTCGGGCGCGGCAGGGCCGCTCAGCAGCAACGGCACGGCCAGCCGCGCGGGGTTCACCGGCGCAAGGATTGCCATGTCGACATAGCGCGCCCCCGCCGCTTCCACCGCGCGAGCCGCCGCGCGCTTGGTCTGCGGGGCGACCGAATTGCCGTCGCAATAGAGTGCGCCAGGGGCGAGGCGTGCAGCATAGCATTCAGCGGCGGGTAGAGCGGCATCAGCTGTGACCAGGCTCAGCACGAGCTGCGCGGCGCCCAGCGTTGCATCGGCGATGAGGCAATCAGCGGCCAGCGCGGCGCGGCGGGCGGGCAGCAGGTCCCAGGCAGCGGTGCACCGGCCCCAGCCGCCTGCGCGGGCAAAGGTCGATCCCGCCTCCCCATAACCGATCAGGGCCAGCTCTGCGCTCATCCTCCAGCCATGACCCTGCCGCCCGCGCGTGCGCCAATCGAATGACGGTTGGGCTCATCAGATTTTGCGAAGTGTTGCGGCGGCCATCACGCCGGGGCGAGGGTGCCCCCCACCTCGCGCAGCAAGGCGATGAAAGCTGCCTGCGCCGGGGTGGGCCGCCAGCCCGCGCGAGTGATGATGCCGATGGTACGGCGCACTGGCGCGGGGGTGGGCAGGGCGGCAAGCACGCCCGCTTCCAGTTCGACCGAAACTTGCCCCGGCGACAGCAGCGTCAGCCCGTTTCCCGAGAGCAGCAATTGCCGAACCATCATCACCGATCCGCATTCGATGGGAACGTGCGGCGGCTCGTGCCCCAGTTCGCGCATCATCGCTTCCCAATAGCGGCGCAGCGGGGTTTCACGGCTTGGCAGGATCCACGGATGGGCCAGCATGGCGCGCGCCGGATCGCGCTTGGCCAGCAAGGGGTGGTCGGCGCGCATGACCAGCACCGGGCGGTCCTCGAACACGGCTTCCTGCGCCAGCCCGTCCGCCTCGACCGCGTCGCGCAGGGCACCCAGCATCAGGTCGATCTCGCCATCGCGTAGCGGCCCGGCCAGTTCGGCGTGGCTCCCTTCGTGCACCGCAAGGTCCACGCCGGGATGCGCCTGGGCAAAGCGGACCAGCGCTTCGGGCAGCCAGCGCGCGCGCGACAGCGGCATGGCGCCGATGACGATGCGCCCCGCGCCCTTCCCCTGCCAGGCGGCGACTTCTGCCAGCCCGGCGCGCAGTTCCGCCATGGCCAGGCCAAAACCACGCGCGCGCCGCGCGCCCGCGTGCGTCAGCAGGATCGAACGCCCGCGCCGCTCGACCAGTCGCTGGCCCAGCGCCACGGAAAGGTCAGCCACGGCGCGGTGCAGCGAGGCGGAGGACAGCCCGGTCGCTTCCGCCGCCCCGGCATAGGATCCGGCCCGCGCCACGGCCAGAAAGGCGCGTACCTGCGTGCCGGTGACGCGGGGGCTGCCGATCTGCTCCAACGCCGCCTCGGCGCGCGGAGCCAGGATCAGCGCCGGCTCGGTTGCCACCATGCCCTGTGCACTGCGGTCGAACAGGCTGACACCCAGACTGGCCTCCAGCCCGGTGATCGCCTGGGTCAGTGCGGGCTGGGTCAGGTTGACCGCACGCGCCGCCCGCGTCAGGCTGCCGTGGCGCACCGTCGCGGCCAGCGCGGCGAAGTGGCGGATGTTGGGCGGGCGGCTGATCATGGCTGCGCGATTAGCAAATGTTTATGCCCTGCGCCAACTTCGCATTGGCTGGCGCACGGGCGGCGGCGCATGGCCCTTGGCCATCGGAGCAAGCGGAGTAAATGCGCATGGGTGTCGTCGTCCAGAACATCGAGCGGGCCGATCCCGCGGTGATCGATGGCCTTGCCAGGTGCGGCGTCGCCACGGTGCACGAAGCCCAGGGCCGCACCGGTCTGCTCGCCAGCTACATGCGCCCGATCTATGCCGGGGCGCGGATCGCTGGCAGCGCGGTGACGATCAGCGCCCCGCCGGGGGACAACTGGATGGTCCATGTCGCCATCGAACAGCTCAAGGCCGGTGACGTCCTGCTGCTGGCCCCGACTTCGCCCTGCGAGGATGGTTATTTCGGCGATCTCCTTGCCACCTCGGCCCAGGCGCGCGGCTGCCGGGGGCTGATCATCGATGCGGGGGTGCGTGATGTCCGCGACCTGACGGAAATGCAGTTCCCCGTCTGGTCGAAGGCGGTCTATGCGCAGGGCACGGTCAAGAACACGCTGGGCAGCGTCAACGTGCCGGTGGTCTGCGCCAATGCCCTGGTCAATCCGGGCGACGTGATCGTGGCGGACGATGACGGCGTCTGCGTCGTCCCGCGCGAAAAGGCTGCCGAAGTCCTTGCTGCCGCGCAGGCGCGCGAAGCCAACGAAGGCGAAAAGCGCGCCAAGCTGGCCGCCGGCGTTCTCGGCCTTGACATGTACAAGATGCGCGAGCGGCTTGAGAAGGAAGGGCTGAAATATGTCTGACGGCGTCCGCTGCATGTGGATGCGCGGCGGGACCTCGAAGGGCGGCTATTTCCTCAAGAACGACCTGCCTGCCGAGCGCGCCACGCGCGATGCCTTTCTGCTGGCGATGATGGGCAGTCCGGACCCGGCGCAGATCGACGGAATGGGCGGCGCCGATCCGCTGACCAGCAAGATCGCCATAGTCGCCAAGTCGGCGCGGCCGGGGATCGATGTCGATTACCTGTTCCTGCAGGTCTTCGTCGATCAGGCGATCGTCACCGATGCCCAGAACTGCGGCAATATCCTGGCGGGCGTTGGCCCCTTCGCCATCGAGCGCGGCCTGGTGGCAGCCGCGGGCGATGAAACCCGCGTGACGATCTTCATGGAGAACACCGGCCAGGTTGCCGTTGCCACGGTCCAGACTCCGGGCGGCAGGGTAACTTACCAGGGCGATGCCGCGATCGACGGCGTGCCCGGAACCCATGCCCCGATCCCTACCGAATTTCGCGATACTGCCGGTTCCAGCTGCGGCGCGCTGCTCCCCACCGGCAATGCGGTGGACATGGTGAACGGCGTGCCGGTTACGCTGATCGACAACGGCATGCCCAGCGTGGTGATGAAGGCCGAAGATGTGGGCATCACTGGCTACGAAGACCGCGACTGGCTGGACGCCAATGCCGGGCTGAAAGCCCGGATCGAGGCGATCCGCCTCGCCGTGGGCGAACGCATGAACCTGGGCAACGTCACCGAGAAGAGCGTGCCCAAGATGATGCTGGTCGCCGCGCCGCGGGCTGGCGGCGCGGTGTGCGTGCGCAGCTTCATCCCGCACCGCGCCCACGCCACGATCGGCGTGCTGGGCGCGGTCAGCGTGGCCACCGCATGCCTCATCCCGGGATCGCCTGCTGCGGAAGTGGCTGTGGTCCCCGACGGTGCGCGCAAGACCCTGTCGGTCGAACATCCGACCGGCGAGATGAGCTGCGTTCTGGAAGTGAACCCTGCTGGCGAAGTCGTTTCGGCCGCGCTGCTGCGCACTGCGCGCAAGCTGATGGATGGAGTGGTGTTCGGATGACCGACCGTATCATCTCCTGGCACGCCAACCCGTCCAGGCCGCTTTACGTACCGCCCCTCGGCGCGATCGATGCGCATTGCCACGTGTTCGGACCCATGGCCCGGTTCCCGTTCAGCGCCAAGGCGAAGTACCTGCCCGAAGATGCCGGGCCGGAAATGCTGTTTGCACTGCGCGATCATCTGGGGTTTGATCGCAACGTCATCGTCCAGGCCAGCTGCCATGGGACCGACAATGCGGCGACGCTTGATGCCATCGCCCGGTCCAACGGCAAGGCGCGCGGGGTGGCGGTGGTCGATCCGGCGATTCATGACGCCGAATTGCAGGCGCTGCATGATGGCGGGATCCGCGGCATTCGCTTCAACTTCCTCAAGCGGCTGGTCGATGATGCGCCCAAGGACAAGTTCCTTGACGTTGCGCGGCGGCTGCCCCCGGGCTGGCACGTGGTCATCTATTTCGAGGCGGATATTCTGGAGGAACTGCGACCATTCATGGACGCGATCCCCGTTCCGATCGTGATCGATCACATGGGCCGTCCCGATGTGACGCAGGGGCCGGACGGGCCGGACATGAAGGCGTTTCGGGCGTTGCTGAACAGCCGCGACGATATCTGGTTCAAGGCAACCTGCCCGGATCGGCTCGACGGTGCGGGTGATCCGTGGGACATGTTTGCGCAAAGCGTGGCGCCACTGGTGGCCGATTATCCCACCCGCGCGCTGTGGGGCACGGACTGGCCGCACCCCAACATGCAGGATGCAGTGCCCGATGACGGCCACCTGGTCGATATGATCCCGCGCATCGCCCCCACCGAGGACTTGCAGCGGCTCTTGTTGATCAACAACCCGGAAAGCCTTTACTGGACCGACTGAACCGGCGAATAGGCAGCCGTGACCGACCAACACCTCCCGATCCGCGTTGCTGCGCTTTATCAGTTTACCCGGTTTGATGATCGCGCTGCGATCCAGGCAGTGCTGCGCGACGCCTGTCTGGTGCATGGAATCAAGGGTACGTTGCTGGTCGCGCGCGAAGGGCTGAACGGCACGGTTGCGGGGACGGACGCGGGGATCGACGCGCTGATCGCGGTGGTCCGGTCACTGCCGGGCTGCGCCGGAATCGAGGTCAAGTATTCCCGCGCCTCCGCCATGCCGTTCCACCGGATGAAGGTGCGGCTCAAGGCCGAAATCGTCACCATGGGTGAGCCGGAGATCGACCCGCTGGAAACGGTCGGGCACTATGTCGCTCCGCACGATTGGAACGCGTTGATCGCCGATCCGGATACGATCCTGATCGATACCCGCAACGATTACGAAGTAGCGATCGGCACCTTTCGCGGCGCGATCGATCCGAAAACCGCCAGCTTTCGTGATTTTCCCGCCTGGTTCCGGGCCCAGCGCGAGGCTCTGCTCGGCACCGGCAAGCCGCCCAAGGTGGCGATGTTCTGTACCGGTGGGATCCGCTGCGAGAAATCGACCGCGTTCCTGAAAGCCGAGGGGATCGAGGAAGTTTATCACCTGCAGGGCGGAATCCTGAAGTATCTTGAAGAGGTGCCGGCGCAGGACAGCGCCTGGGAGGGCGAGTGCTTCGTGTTCGACGCCCGGGTTTCGGTGGGGCATGGCCTGAAACTGGGCACGCATGCGCTGTGCCACGCCTGCCGCCGCCCCGTCAGCCCGGCGGACCAGACTTCTCCGCTTTACGCCGAGGGGGTCAGTTGCCCGGCCTGCCATGGCGAGCGCAGCGATGACCAGCGCGCCCGCTATGCCGAGCGGCAGCGCCAGGAAGCGCTGGCGGCCCGGCGCGGTGTCGCCCATGTCGGCGCGCAATTCGAAGCGGGCGGGCCAGCCGTCGAGTCCTGATTGCGCCGGTTTCGCTTGCCCCGGTAGAGCCGCGCGCTACCATGGCACAAGGCAAAGCTGGGAGCTCGTCAAATGTTGGGCGTATTAATTTCTCTGGTCGGTCTGGTTTTCATATTCCTGCTCATGGCGGTACGTGTCGTCAGGCAGGGCTACGTCTATACCATTGAGCGTTTTGGGAAATTCACTCTGGCAGCCAATCCGGGCATGCACATCATCCTCCCGTTCATCGACCGGGTCGGTCACAAGGTGAACATGATGGAGCAGGTGCTGGATATTCCAGGCCAGGAAATCATCACCAAAGACAACGCGATGGTCGGGGTCGATGCGATCGTGTTCTTCCAGGTGCTGGATGCCGGCAAGGCGGCCTACGAGGTGTCGAACCTTTACGTGGCGATCATGCAGCTCACCACCACCAACCTGCGCACGGTGATGGGTTCGATGGATCTGGACGAGAGCCTGTCGAAGCGGGATGAAATCAACGCCCGGCTGCTGTCCGTGGTCGATCACGCGACCGCGCCGTGGGGCGTCAAGCTGACCCGGGTGGAAGTGAAAGACATCCGCCCGCCGGCCGATATTTCCAACGCCATGGCCCGGCAGATGAAGGCTGAGCGCGAAAAGCGTGCCAACATTCTTGAAGCAGAAGGTCTGCGCGCGGCAGAAATCCTGCGGGCCGAAGGCGAAAAGCAGGGGGCGATCCTGTCCGCCGAAGGGCGCCGGGAGGCTGCTTTCCGCGACGCGGAAGCGCGTGAACGCTCGGCAGAAGCGGAGGCCCGGGCAACACAGGTCGTGTCCGAAGCGATTGCGACCTCGGGTACGCAGGCGCTCAATTACTTTGTCGCCCAGAAGTATACCGAGGCCGTGGCGGCCTTCGCCACTTCGCCCAATGCGAAGACCATCCTGTTCCCGGTTGAGGCGACTCAGCTGATCGGCTCGATCGGCGGGATCGGCGAACTGGTCAAAGATGCGATCGGTAGTAAGGTTCAGCCGAAATGATCGACGGGATTGAGCCACACTGGTTATGGCTGGGCCTGGGACTGCTGCTGGCGATTGGTGAGATGACCATTCCCGGCGTGTTCCTGATCTGGATGGCCGCGGCGGCGCTGGTCACCGGGTTCGCCGCATGGATGACCCCGATCGGCCTACCGTGGCAGGTGCTGATGTTTGCCGTGCTGTCGCTGGTGTTGGCGTTCGCGGGCAAACGTTGGTTGCGCCAGCATCCGCTTGAAGCTGCCGACCCCAAGATGAATGATCGCGGAGCACGGTCGATCGGGCAAGTCGTCGTGGTCAGCCAGGTTATCGCAGCGGGCGAAGGCCGGGTTCGGATGGGGGACAGCGAGTGGCTGGCGCGCGGTCCGGATGCAGAGCCTGGCACCAGAATGCGGGTATCAGGCAGCGATGGGGCGGTGCTGCTGGTCGAACATCTCCACTAACCGGCCCCGCCACCCTTTTTGCCGAAACTGCCCCGCCGTGCCGGGATCGGTGGTTGTGGTGGGCCGGGTGGGCGCTTGGCCAGGTAACGGGCCAAGGCGGCATCGACGTCGATTGACGGAGCATCGATGCGCTGCGTCCGGGTGGCGGGCAGCGGCGCCGGCGAGGCGGCCTGTCCATCCTTGCCGGTGAGCCGGTGGTAAAGCCGCCTCATTGCAAACAGGAACAGGCCTACTGCGATCAGGGTCAGCAACAGGGCGGGCAGGTAGAAGGGCAGACCGGCTCCCTGACCTGGTCCGGCTTCGAGCATGGCGCGGTCTCCCATCGCTTCCATGCCTTTGGACAGCGTTTGGCAAACAACGCCCAGCACAACGTAACGCACGGCGCCTTTTCTGACGGGTTTTGCCATTTTGGCCCCCTTGGCCATCATCTTCATCCTGAATAACTTTTACCCGGTTAAGGTTGACAGTTCGTCACTGGGGTCCGCCTGCACCCGATCTTCACATTTCCCCCATTAACGCTGCGCCCGCTTTGCCCTAAGGGGGCAGCGGCGCCGGGCCGTTTTCCCGGCGGGAGGATCAAGTAAAGCCCTATGGCCAGAACCGATGTCCGGCGCACCCCGCCGCCGCGCGGCAGCAAGCCCGCCAAACCCCGTCCAACCGGCTTGCGCCTGTTCCTGCGCCGCCTGCTCGTGTGGGGCGGAGCACTGGGCGTGCTTGGCCTTTTGGCGCTGGCAGTGGCGGTGGCCTTTACAGCGCAGTCATTACCGGGGTTCGATCAGATCAAATCGACCCAGAACGAACAGATGATTGTGGTTCGCGCGCGCGACGGGACACAGCTGGTTTCTCTCGGGCCGAGCTATGGCAAATGGGTGGGGCACGATCAAATCCCGCAGGTGATGAAGGACGCGATGCTCTCAACCGAGGACAAGCGCTACTACAGCCATATCGGGATCGATCCGATCGGGCTGGCACGCTCGTTCTGGGTCCGGTTTCAGCAAGGCCGCTGGAAGCAGGGCGGATCGACCATCACGCAGCAGCTTGCCCGCACCGTTTTCCTGAACAATCCGCGCACCGTGGGGCGCAAGGCCCGGGAAGCCGTGCTGGCGCTCGCGATCGAGTGGAAATTCTCGAAGGCGCAGATTCTCGAGCTCTATCTCAACAAGGTCTATTTTGGCGGCGGGGCCTATGGCATTGATTCCGCCTCGCGCAAATTTTTCGGTCATCCCGCAACAGAGATCAACCTGCCCGAGGCGGCAATCATCGCCGGCCTCGTAAAGGCGCCATCGCATTATGCGCCAACGGCCGACGCCGAAGCCGCCAAGGGTCGCGGTTCTGTGGTACTCGACCTGATGGTAGAGAACGGCAAGGTCACCAGTGCCGAGGCGGCTCGTGCCAATATCAAAGGCATCGCTTTTGCCCGGGAAGCCGGGCAAAATTCGGTGCGCTATTTCACCGATTGGGCTTTGCCCCAGCTGGATCTGCTGCTGGGTGAGAATGACCAGCCGATCGAGGTCTGGACCACGCTTGACGTCAAGCTGCAGCAAGCCGCGACCAACGCCATCCAGGGCAACGTTCCGGCGGGTACGCAAGGCGCGCTGGTCAGCATGGACCGTGACGGCGCGGTGCTGGCGCTGGTCGGCGGCACCGATTACGTTACCACCAATTATAACCGCGCGGTCAACGCCGTGCGCCAGCCTGGTTCCGCGTGGAAGCTTTTCGTTTATCTTGCGGCGCTGGAAGCCGGCTATACCCCCAATGCGGAAGTGATCGACGAGCCGGTGACGATCGATGGGTGGAGCCCGCGCAATTCGGGCGGCGGCTTTGCCGGAAAAATCGATGTGCGCACGGCCTTTGCCTATTCCAAGAATACCGTTGCTGCACAGCTGGGTCAGGAAGTTGGGTTTTCAACCGTGGCCGGTATGGCCAAACGGTTTGGCATCACCACGCCGATCTCGACCGTGCCGTCGATGGTGCTGGGCACCAATGAGGTACGGCTGATCGATTTGACCCGCGCCTTCGCTTCGATCTCGGCCAAGGGCATGGCAGTCGAACCCTATGGCATCATCAAGATCGCTACCACTGACGGTAAGGTGCTATATCAGCGGGAAAAGAAGGCTGGTTCAACACTGGTTCCGGCCTACGTCACGGCCGGGATCACCGACATGCTGCAGACGGCAGTCAGCGTCGGCACCGGCAAGGCCGCGCAGATCGGACGACCGGTGGCGGGTAAGACCGGCACGACTACAGCAAACAAGGATGGCTGGTTTCTGGGCTTTTCCAGCGGCGTCACCACCGGGGTGTGGATGGGCCGCGACGACGATCGCCCGGTGCCGGGCCTGCAGGGCGGCACCGCACCGGCACGTGCTTTCGCCGCATATATGCGCGTCGCAGTAGCAGGGCGCCCGATCGAAAAGTTCGAGACCGATGCGACGCTTCCTGCCTGGCAGCTGGAGCCTGACGATGAAGTGATGATGAGCGGCAGCCCGGAAGACTACCAGTATGTCGATGAGCAGGGCAACCTTGTCGGTCCAGAAGCGCCGCGGGAAGATCCCGGTCCGCGTGAACCGGTCAACGAAGGTGGGCCGGTGCCCCAACCACCGCCCGCCGCCAACGAGGAGTTCCTTAAAGAGGCGACGGGGGGAGACCGGGCACCGGCTGCCGCCCCGCCGCCGAACTGACGATCAGCTGATCCTGATGCCGATGTAGACCAGCCCTGGCTGGCCCGGTCGCATCACCTGCAGCGTCACGGTTGGCCTTCCCGCGCTTTTGGCGGCGCGGATTACCTTGTCGAGATCGTCCGTGCTGGTGATCTCGCTGAGATTGGCCGATACGATGATATCCCGCCGCTGCAGCTGCTGGCTGGCTGCGTCCGAACCGGGATCGACCCCGGCGATGACCACACCCTTGGTGCTGCTCGGCACGCCCAGTTGCGCGGCGTACTCTGGGTTCATGGTCAGAATCTTGAGTCCGAGCGCGCTCTCGGCCAGGCCTTGTCCCTGGGCTTGCGGGCCATTGAACGGGTCGGGCCGGGCTTCCGGGGTCAGCGACTTGGCCAGCTCCTGCTGGCTGGGGCGCCTGGCCACATTGGCGTACAGCGTCATCGGTTTGCCCCCGCGCAGCACATCCAGCGGGATGCGCGTGCCCGGCGCGATGCCGGAAACGATGCCCGACAGCGTGCGGTCCGGCGTGACCGGCTCGTTATTGACCTTGAGCACGATATCGCCGACGCGCAGTCCGGCGGCGGCACCCGGCTGCCCCGGCTGTACCATCCTGACCAACTCGCCGCTGTCATGGGGCAGACCCAGGGAATCGGCGATCTCGTCGCTCATCGGCTGGATCGAAATCCCCAGATAACCGCGTTCGATAGCCTGGCCGGACCGCAACCGCTCGACGATCGGGCGGGCGGTGTCGGACGGGATGGCGAAACCGATCCCGATATTCCCGCCGCCGGGTGCCACGATCCAGTTGTTGATCCCGATTACGTTGCCAGCCATGTCGAACATCGGCCCGCCGGAATTGCCCGAATTGATCGATGCGTCGGTCTGAATGTAATGATCATAGGCGCCGGTTCCGGTGCTGCGGTTGACCGAGCTTACAATCCCGGAGGTCACCGTGCCGCCAAGGCCGAACGGATTGCCAATGGCGATGACCCAGTCACCGGCCCGCGCCTTGCGCGATTCGCCGAACTTGACGAACGGTAGCGCACCGGGCGCATCAATCTTGAGTACGGCAAGATCGGATTCGATATCACGACCGACGATCCGGGCCTTGTACTGTTTGCCATCGGCCAGCTTGACGGTGACTTCATCCGCCTGGCCTTCTCGGTCCAGACTGATCACGTGATTGTTGGTGACGATGAAACCGTCAGGCGAGATGATGAAGCCCGAGCCGACCGCCTGAGCGACCTTGGCCCCGCCGCCGGATCCCGGAAACATGTTGCCCAGCGGCGTACCAGCCATCGGGTTGGGCGCTGCAACTTTTTGCCGGACCGAGATATTGACCACGGCAGGCTGGAGTTGCTGGGTCAGATCCGCAAAACTGGCAGGGGCACCTGGTCGCGGCACCAGGGTGCGCATCTGACCCTCATCGTTCTGGGCCACCTGGGCGCCGGCCGGGATACCGCCGGCTAATGATAGCGCCGCGCCGCCCATCAGCAGCGCCGCTGTCACACTATATGCGTATTTCACGTCACATCGTCCTTCTGACAAATCCATCCCCGGTTACGGCGGATTTGCGCCGATTTCCCCTTAATAGGAATTGAACGGGCTAGTTTCCACCAAAGTGCCGCAAATAGCCACTGTCCGGCGGCAGTACGATGGTGGTGGTGTTCTTGCGATCCGGATTGCCATAGAGCGTTTCATAGCTGCGCATCGCCTTGAAAAAGCTGTAGAACTCTCGGTCGTTGGCCGCGCTGGCCTGAAGCCGCTTGGCAGCCTCGGCCTCAGCGGTGGCAGTTATCGCGGCGGCATCGGCGGCACTTTTGGCCTGAATGTCGTATAGCGCCGCTTCGTGCCGTTCGCGCATCCGTTCATAGGCGGATTGCAGGCTGTTGTCGGCCAGACCGACCCGCGCGATCCGGACGTCGATCACCTGGATTCCATATTGCCGCATCCGATTGTCAAGCGCGCTGCGCAGCGCGGCATTGGCTCCGCCGGCCCCTGGGGTGATAATCTGTCCAGAGCTGCGCTGGCCCAGTTCCTGATCCAGCAATGCCGGCAACAGCGAATTGAACTGGGCGTCGATCTTGCCCGCATCGCCCAACGTACTAACCAGTTTGACGGGGTCGATGATCCGGTAAATCACATCGCTGCCGATCATCAGCCATTGCTGGTCGGTTGCCCGCAGGCGCTTGTCCGCCTGGCTATAAGTCACCAACCCGCGCGGCAACCAGGTGACCTGATCGAACAGAGGTATCTTGGCGGCCAGCCCCGCACCCGAGCCATCGCCCGGGCGAAACCGGTTGATGACACGATCGGGCTGGCCCAGCCGCATGATCACCGCCTGGCGATCTTCCCCGACAATGACGAAAGACGAGCCGAGCAGCAGCACGAACAATGCCGCGGCGAACAGGCCGAACCGATATTGGTGCAGGACGCGGGTTATGGTCATCGGCCGGCCTGCGTCGCGGTGGTTGCGGGTTTCGTCACAGGTGGCGGCGGGATGGTGACATTGGTTCCGCCGAGCACGACCGGATTGTTGCGCAGAACTTTTTCCATGGTTTCATAGTAAATGCGGGCCCGGGTGACATCGGGGGCGACACGATAGAGTGCATAGGCCTTGTCAAAAGCGACCGCCTCAGCCTCGGCCGTCAACTTGATCTGGTTGGCATAAGCGACCGCTGTTTCGTGGTTCTTGCGGGCGTCGTCATTGGCCACGCTGATTTTCTTGAAGGTATCATCCAGCTTGGCCGGTGGCTTGGCGCTGGTCACTTCCACCCCGGTGACGGTTACCCCGCCGTGCATGGCAAGGAACTGCCGGTCGAGCCGCTGCGATACCCGTTGTTGCAATTCTGCCTGGCGCTTGCCACCGCGCAGTTCGTCAAAGGTCATCTCCGCCACCGCCGCGCGCATGGTGCTGTCTGCCAGCCTGCGCAGCGTAGCTTCCCCATCGGCAAAGGTATAGGTGAACTGGCGCAGGTCCGTGACCCGCCAACGAACCAGCAGGCGCAGATCAATCATCTCTCCATCGCGGGTCAGCATCAAGGTTTCCGCTTCCCTGTCGGGGAGCAAGGTCACCATTTCCTTGCCCACTTCGCGGCGCGTGACTGACTGGATCGGCCAGGGCAGCGTGAAGCTCAATCCCGGTCCGATGGTTCCTGAATAGCGGCCAAGGGTGGTAACAACCCCGCGTTCACCCTGGGCCAGAACATGGATCGAGGTCGATAGAAGCCAGGCCGATACTACCCCGAGTACGGCCAGCCCGATCACAGACTTGCTGCCCGCACGAACGGGGCCGCCGCTGCCCGTGCGGCGGAAAATATCGTCCATGGAAGCAGAGCGTCGCTGTGGCGCTTCCTGATTTATGGGGTGCCACGGATTTGTTGGCGGCGCAGTGTTTTCAGGCAACGGCGCGGTCACGTCTTGGGGCGGCGCGTCGGGTGCATCCTGCACTTCCGGCTGCTCGCTATCGCCTTTCTTCTTTCTGCCCCGCTTCGGGCCTTCGGTTCCGCTCATGCTTTCCGTTATAGGGTAGGAGCACGCAATTAACAGGGCGGACGCATATTTTTCCTTGCCAGCGCTCCGGGAAACGGGTTTCGGCGCAGGACCATGAGCAATTCCAACGATCAGGACGACCAACTGCGCAACGCCCTGCCGCCACTGGCGCAGGCCCGGTTGCAATCCCTTCGCATCAAGGACGGCATTGCCGTCGCCGTGCTCGATGCGGGCGGGCTTGACGCCGTTGAACGCGAACGGCTGGAAACCGCAGTCAGGGATGCATTGGCGGGCCAACCGGGGATAGCCGACGTGCGGGTCGCGCTGACCGCCGACAAGCCGCGCCGCCGCATCATCGCAGTGGGGTCGGGCAAGGGCGGGGTCGGCAAATCGACCGTTTCGACCAATCTGGCGGTGGCGTTGGCGCGGATGGGGCGCAAGGTTGGGCTGGTCGATGCTGATATCTATGGCCCGTCGCAGCCGCGCCTGCTGGGCAATGAAGGCACCCGGCCAGAGGCGCGCGACAACAAACTGATCCCCGTGCCGAGCCGTTGGGGGGTGCCGGTGTTGTCGATGGGGCAGTTGATCGCGCCCGACAAGGCGATTGCCTGGCGCGGGCCGATGGCCGGCAATGCCCTGGGGCAGCTGATCGACGCCGAGTGGGGCGAAATCGATACGCTGATCGTCGATCTGCCGCCTGGCACCGGGGATGTGCAACTGACCATGCTGCAGCGGCATAAGCCAGCAGGTGCCGTGATCGTCTCTACCCCGCAGGACCTGGCCCTGATTGACGCCCGGCGTGCGGTTCAGCTGTTTGAAGTGGGACAGGTTCCCGTGATCGGCGTGGTTGAGAACATGGCCGGTTACGCCTGCCCGCATTGCGGCGAGGTAAGCGATCCGTTCGGCAGCGGCGGGGCTGAGGCAGCCGCTGGTGAGATGGGCCTGGCCTTCATCGGCCGAATTCCGTTGCAACTGGCGATCCGCGAAGCCAGCGATGCCGGAATGCCGCCCGCCGCCGGCGACGATGCGATAGCGCAAGCCTTTGCGGCGATCGCCCGGCGCGTGGCGACCTGGCTCGACAATCAATAGCCAGACTCTAAAGAGGACTGGACGGAAACGGGGCGTTTGATGCGGTTTACGCGGCGTGGAGTACTGATCGGCGCGGGGGCGACAGGCGGGCTGATTGCCGCCTGGGCGCTCAGCCCGCGCAGCTTTGCCCCGCCGCTGCTGGCCGGTGACAGCGAGTTCGCCTTCGACGCCTGGCTCAAGATCGGGAAGGACGGCGTGATCAGCGTGGCGGTCCCCGATGTCGAGATGGGTCAGGGCATCACCACTCTTATCCCGCAGATCGTGGCCTATGAACTGGGGGCTGACTGGCGCCAGATCGCGGTCGAGCCGGCACCTGTCAGCGGCGCCTATGGCAACGCCCCGCTGGCAGCGCATTGGGCACCGCTGTGGATTCCGCTGGCCTCCGGGATGGCGGATGCCCCTGACAGTCTGCTGGCGCGGCGCTTTGCCGAGGGTGATGCCTTTGTCGTGACTGCCGAGGGGACGTCGCTCGCAGCGCACGAAGTGGCAGCCCGGGTTGCTGCGGCCAGTGCCCGCGCGATGCTCGCCAAGGTCGCGGCAGATATCTGGAACGTGGCGTGGGAGGAGTGCGACGCGCAGAACGGCTTCATTGTGCATGACAAGAAGCGCCTGTCCTTCGCCGAACTGGTTGGCGGTGCATCGGCGCGTAACGCGCCCAGCCCGGTCGTGGCGCGTGCACAACCACCCCAGGAACGCGCTGCCGAGTTTCCCGCTGGCGCACCGCTGCGTGCACCGCGGCTTGATTTGCCCAGCAAGGTCGATGGCTCGTTCTCGTTCGCCGGTGACATCCGCCTCCCGGACATGGTGTTCGCCGCGATCCGGCAGGCTCCGATCGGGGATTGCACGCTCGGTTCGTTCGATGCCGAGAAGGTCAAGAGTGTTCCCGGTTTCTTGCGGCTGGTTGAAAATTCCGGCTGGCTGGCGGCGGTGGCCAGCGATTGGTGGGCGGCGGAACGCGCGCTGAAAGTCGCCATGCCCAAATTCCGCCCGGCCGATCTGGCGGACAGCGCCGCGATCGACGATCGATTGGAAACGGCCCTGCGCCGGGGCGAGGCGACGCGGATTGCCGAGGTCGGCGATCCTGACGAGTGGCTGGCGAGCAAATTCGAACATGTCGCCCGCTACACGGTCGCGCCAGCGCTGCATGCCGGCCTGGAGACTTCCGCCGTCACTGCGAAGGTGGAGATCGGACGGACTGAATTGTGGCTGGCAAGCCAGGCACCGCAAGCCGCCCGGCAGGCAGTTGCGACGGCGCTAGGCATCAGCCTGGATGCGGTGGTGCTTTATACCATGCCGGCGGGGGGAAGTTTCGATGCGCGGCTGGATGCGGCGCATGCCGTTCAGGCCGCGCTGATCGCGCGCGAGATGGGCAGGCCGGTGCAACTCGTCTGGTCGCGTTGGCAGGAACACGTCGGCGGCTTGCCGCGCACCCCGGCCAAGGCGGTGCTCGCCGCGCGAACCGCTCAGGACGGCTCGCTGACTGCACTCAAGCTGCGGATCGCCATGCCCGCCACCATGCGCGAGTTTGGTGCCCGGTTGTTCGACGGGGCAGACCGGCGTCAGGCCTTGCGACGGCAGAATGATGGTGATCCCCTGGCGATGCAGGGCATGGAGCCGGTTTACCGGATTCCGCATCTGGTGGTCGAGCATGTACCGGCGGCAATTCCGCTTCCTACCGGGCGCCTGCGGGGAAACTCGGCCGGGATCGGGGCATTCCTGATCGAAACCTTTATCGATGAACTGGCCCATCGGGCAGGACGGGAGCCGCTGTCGTACCGGATCGCGATGCTGGGTCATGATATCAAGCTGGCCAATTGCCTGCAGCGTGCCGCAACCTTGGCCGAATGGAACGGTGGCGGCGGCGGCAGCGGGCAGGGGCTGGCCTGCTTTCGCATGACGATGGCCGGGCGTGAAGGCCGGATCGCGGTTGTTGCCAGCGCCCGCCGCGATGATCGCGGTATCCGGGTCGACAAGTTGACGGCGGTGGCCGACATTGGCCGGATCGTGAATGTGGACATCGCCCGCCAGCAGATCGAAGGTGGCCTGATATTCGGGATGGGGCTGGCGACCGGTTCGGCCACGGGATACAAGCGTGGGCTGCCGACCATCGGCCGGCTCGGCATGCTGGGGCTGCCCCTGTTGGCTGATTGTCCCGAGATTGACGTGGATTTCATCGATAGTGACGCCGATCCGTTCGATCCGGGGGAACTGGGCGCCGTCTGCGCGCCGCCGGCGATCGCCAATGCGATGGCCTCGGCCGGCAGCGAACGGCTGCGCACCGTGCCGCTGACGGGAGCAGGGCGATGAACCTGCCGGTCGATCATCCGCCCGTCCAGCCGCCGCGGGTCGGCGTGCTGTTGGTCAATCTCGGTACGCCCGATGCGCCGACCACCCCGGCGGTGCGGCGCTATCTCAAGGAATTCCTGTCGGACCCCAGGGTGGTGGAAATACCCAGACTGCTGTGGTGGCCGATCCTGAACGGGTCCCCGCAAAAGCGCACATGCCTATCAGCAGGTCTGGACCCCGGATGGTTCTCCCCTGGCAGCGATTACCAAGGCCCAGGCAGCCGCTTTGCAAGCGCGGCTGGGGGATGGTGTGCTGGTGCGCTGGGGAATGCGTTACGGCAGCCCGGCGATCGGGGCAGAGGTTGAAACGCTGAAGGCCGCCGGGTGCGAGCGGATCCTGGTTGCGCCGCTTTATCCGCAGTATTCGGGCGCAACCACCGCCACCGCGATCGACGCCTTGGCACAGCAGCTTGCGGCGATGCGCTGGCAGCCCGCCCTGCGCACGCTGCCTCCCTATTATGACGATCCGCTGCACATCGAAGCCTTGCGCGCCGATACGGCGCGTCAGTTGCGGTCACTCGATTTTGTGCCAGAGGTGCTGCTACTCTCGTTCCATGGCATGCCGGAACGCACGCTGCATCTTGGTGATCCCTATCACTGCCAGTGCCGAAAGACCGCGCGGCTACTGGGCGAAGCGCTGGCGGGCGAATTTCCCGACCTCAGGATCGAAGTGACCTTCCAGTCGCGCTTTGGCCGGGCCAAGTGGCTGGAGCCGGCGACGGACGCAGTGCTGGCGCGCGAAGCTGCGAGCGGCACCCGCCGTCTGGCCATTGCCGCGCCGGGCTTCTCGGCGGACTGCCTTGAAACGCTGGAGGAACTAGCCATTCGCGGCAGAGAACAATTTGTCGAAGGCGGCGGCACGCACTTTGCCGCGCTGACCTGTCTCAATGCCTCGGACGCCGGGATGCATATGCTCGGCGCCCTGGTGAGGCGTGAACTCAAAGGATGGATCGACTGACCATGTCCGGCCTTAATCCCACAATCGACCCTGATGGCCTGCTCGAATTCTCGGTGGTGTTCACCGATCGCTCGCTCAATCATATGAGCCAGCGTTTCCAGCAGGCGATGCGGGAAATCCATGCCGGCCTGTGCGAGGTCTATGGGGCGTCGCGCGCCGTGGTGGTGCCAGGCGGCGGCTCTTATGCGATGGAAAGCGTGGCACGCCAGTTTGCCGTGGGCAAGCGGGTGCTGGTGATCCGCAACGGGTTCTTCTCCTACCGCTGGAGCCAGATTTTCGAAGCCGGAGCGATCCCCGCGCACGAGACGGTGCTCAAGGCGCGGCGGGTCGGCAACGCCGGGCCGACCGATCCCTTCGCGCCGCCGCCGCTTGACGAAGTGGTCGCCGCGATCCACGCCGAGCGTCCCGAAGTGGTCTTCGCCCCGCACGTTGAAACCGCCAGTGGGATCATTCTGCCCGATGACTATGTCAGGGCGGTGGCAGACGCGGTCCATGCGGTTGGCGGGCTGTTCGTACTGGATTGCGTGGCATCGGGGTGCGTCTGGATAAACATGCGCGAAATGGGCGTCGACGTGCTGATCTCCGCCCCGCAAAAGGGCTGGTCGGCCTCACCCTGCGCCGGGCTGGTAATGCTGGGCGATGCGGCGCTGGAGGCCTGCCGTTCCGCGCGATCGAACAGCTTCGCAATGGATCTCGGCAAGTGGCTGACGATCATGGAGGCATACCTCAGCGGCGGCCATGCCTATCACGCCACCATGCCGACTGATGCGCTGATCGCGTTCCGTGATGCCATGCAGGAAACCAGCGCGGCAGGATACGAAACGCTGCGTGCGGCGCAATGGGAACAGGGTAATGCGGTGCGGGCGATGCTGGCGGAACGCGGCATTCGTTCAGTCGCGGCCGACGGCTTTGCCGCGCCGGGGGTGGTGGTCAGCTACACCGACGACGCCGAGGTGCAGAGCGGGCGCAAGTTTGCCGCGCTGGGCTATCAGATCGCGGCCGGGGTGCCACTGATGGTGGACGAAGGAGCGGACTACAAAAGCTTTCGCCTCGGTCTGTTCGGCCTGGACAAGCTCAAGGACGTGCCGGCCAGTCTCGCCCGGCTGGAAACGGCGTTCGACGCGGTATTCTAGAAGTCCACCGCGATGCCCTTTTTCACCCAGTCACCATAGCGGGTGGGAGAAAGGCCATCGGGATCGGGACCGGGCCTGATTGGCTCGGGTTGGGGGGCCGGTTCGTTGGTCCAGTTCGCCGGCTTCACGAAACCGGCCGGACGCTGCGTGGCACGCTTTATCATCAGCCTGACTTAAGCCTTTCCGGCGCAGAGGCCAAGGGTTAGAGGCAGCCGATGGATATTCCCGGTCTTCCGGCGCGCAAGGGCGCGCTCAAGCTACTCGACGCCGTGCTGAACCGGGGCGAAACGCTCGATCTGGCGGCGAACGGCGCGCTGCAAGGCATCCGTAGCGGGCCGGACAAGGCGCTGGCCCGCGCGCTGGCAGGGGAAACGCTACGCTGGCTGGCCGATCTCGACGCGTTGATCGACAGCGCTACCCGTCAGCCGCTGCCACCCGATGCCAAGCCCCGCAACGTGCTGCGGCTGATGCTGGCGGGCTGGCTGCGCCTGGAAACCCCGCCGCATGCCGTGATCGCGACCGGGCTTGAACTGCTCGCCGGTGGGCCGCGGCGGCTGGCACACGGGGTGTTTTCGGCGCTGGTCCGGCGCGAGGCACAGTTGCCGGACGCCCCGACCTTGCCCGAAGCGGTGCGGCTGCGCTGGGGAGACCGGACGACCGAAATCGCCGCTGGGCTCGCCGTACCGCCGCCGCTCGATCTTTCGCTGCGCGATCCGGCGCAAACCGCGCATTGGGCTGAACGCCTGGGCGGCACCTCGATGCTGCCGGGTCACGTCCGGCTGGCGCGGGGCACCGCGGTGGAAAACCTTGAAGGGTTTGATGAAGGGGCGTGGTGGGTGCAGGATCTGGCGGCAAGTCTGCCGGCCCGGCTGCTGGGTGCCGGCGCTGGGCGGCGCGTGCTTGATCTGTGCGCGGCGCCCGGTGGCAAGACCATGCAGCTGGCCGCCGCCGGATGGCGGGTCACCGCGCTGGATGTCCATGCCAAGCGGGCTGGGCGGATCGGCGAAAACCTCGCCCGCACCGGATTGTCGGCTCACGTGGTGGTGGCGGACGCACTTGGCTGGGCACCGGACGAGCCGTTTGACGCGATCCTGCTCGATGCACCGTGCACCGCAACCGGCACCTGCCGCCGCCATCCCGATGTGTTGCACCGGATCGGCGAGCGGCAGATTGCGGAGATGACCGGATTGCAAGCCGCGCTGCTCGAACGGGCTGCAAGCTGGCTCAACCCCGGGGGGCGGCTGGTTTATGCCGTGTGCTCAATGGAACGCGATGAAGGGGAGGGGCAGGTGGCGTCGCTCCGCCTCCAGCCCGATCCGATCATCCCCGCCGACCTGCCCACCGGAATAGCGCCAACCGGCGACGGCTGGCTGCGGACCGATCCCGGTATGCTGGCGGCGGCTGGCGGGCTGGACGGCTTCTTTATCGCCCGGTTTGCCGCCTAACCCTTGAGTTTCTCGGCAAAGCCACTTTGCAGCTTGGCCAGCTTGGGCGGAATGACGGCCAGGCAATAGGGGTTGCGCTGCCCTTCGCCCTGCCAATATTCCTGATGATAATCCTCTGCCGGATACCACGTCGCCGGGCCTTCGATGGTGGTCACGGCCGCCTGGCCCGGATGCGCCTGGTTCCAGCGCATGACGCCCGCAGCCGCTTCGGCGCGCTGATCGCCATCCAGCGGGAACAGCGCTGAGCGGTATTGCGTGCCAACGTCATTGCCCTGCCGGTTGAGCTGCGTCGGATCGTGAGTGCCCATGTGAATGTCGAGCAGATCGGCATAGCTGACCACCGCAGGATCGAATGCGATCCGGATCGCTTCGGCATGGCCGGTGTCCCCGCCGCACACCTGCTTGTATGTCGGGTTTTCCACTGCGCCGCCGATATAGCCGCTTTCCACTGCGCTAACGCCGGTGATCGATCGAAACACTGCTTCGGTGCACCAGAAGCAGCCGCCTGCGAAAATTGCCTGTGCCATGTCTGATCCTTCCTGTTCGACCCCGGACATAGGGATCGTGCAGCGGCTTGTCATCGGGCCAAGTCAGGCTAGGTTGGCGTCCAGCAAAACCCCCGGGAGAATTTACATGCGCCGTTTCATCCTGCCGATCCTTGCGCTGTCCGTGGCGGTCCCGGCGCTTGTCGCCGATCCTGCCCCGGCCAAGCCTGCCACTGGCCGCATCAATGCCGAACTGGCTGCTGCGGTTGCCAACCCGCTGCGCGACAAGGACCGCGCGCGCGACGTCTACCGCCGCCCGGGTGATACCCTGACGTTCTTTCAGGTTACGCCTGAGATGAAAGTGGGCGAATATGCCCCTGGCGGGGAGTGGTATTCGCGCTTGCTCGGCCTTTATCTGGGGCCGAAGGGCAAACTGGTGGGGCTTTATTTCGACCCGACCTCCGGCCCTTTCAATGACACCCAGCAAAAGGGCATCCGTGAAGGGGCGGCCAAGTATCCAGCTGACATCGCGGGCTGGTCAGGCCTTCCGGCTGACCGTTTTGCGGCTTACACCCTCGATGCGGTTCCGGCGGCTGAAAAGGGCACGTTCGATCGCATCGTGATCATGCGGATGATGCACAACCTGCTGCGCTGGAACATTGCCGACCGGGAAATCAAGGCGATGCGCGATCTGCTCAAGCCGGACGGGATGATCGGGATCGAACAGCACCGCGCCAGGCCCAATGCGCCATTCAGCTATACCGATGGATCGATGGGTTATCTTCGCGAGAAGGATGTGATCGCGTTCATGGAACTGCATGGCTTCACCTTCGTCGGCCGCAGCCAGGCCAACGCCAATCCCAAGGATCCCGCAAATTGGCCCAATGGCGTGTGGACGCTTCCGCCAGCGCTGCGTGATGCCAAGGAGGCAGACAAGGCCCGGTTGCAGGCGATAGGTGAAAGTGACCGGATGACGCTGTTGTTCCGGAAGCGCGCATGATTCGCGGCTATATCCATACCCGCGTCGTTCTGGCCTGTCTGTTGCTGGCCGGATGCGGCGGGGGTGGCGGCGGCAAGCCCGCCGATCCGCGCGGTGTCGATCATGACGAAACGCTGCTGTCGCTGTCCGCCAGCGGCGAGGCAGAGGCGGTGCCCGATCTGGCGACGATCGTGATCGGGGTCGAAACATTCGGTGCCGATGCCAGGGCCGCGAACGAGGCGACCAGCCGCAAATCGGCAGAAATCGTCAAGGCACTGGCCAGGTTCGGGGTGGAAGAGCGCGATATCCAGACTGCCAACCTCTCGCTTGGGCGGATCGATTATGGCCCGCGCAAGGGGCAGTTCCAGGCCAGCAACACCCTGACCGTGCGGTTGCGCAACGTCCCCAAGGCCGGCGAAGCGCTGGCCGCGACGACCGCTGCCGGCGCCAATGTGATTCAGGGACCGGCGCTCTCGATCGACGACCCGGAAAAGGCCAATCGCGGCGCTTACACTGCCGCTTACCGTGCCGCCCGGACCCGGGCCGAGGCCTATGCCGATGCCGCCGGAATGGAGATATCCCGGGTTCTGGCCATCCGTGACGGCGGGCAGGGCGGTGGCGGATATCCGGCGCCGATGGATGCTTTGGCAGAAGCGGCCGATGCGGCGGCACCGCAGGGTGCACCGCAACCACCGTCGATCCGGCCCGGGACTACCCGCACCCGAGTGTCGGTTCAGGTGGACTTCGCCCTGAAGGAGAAATAAGCGAGGCCCCATGGCTCAATCGCTATCTGTCGCCGCCCTCCAGCTGCCACTTGGCTCGTCCGACGAGGCAGAGAACATCGTCGCCGTCTCGATGCTGATCGAGGAGGCCGCGGCCCGCGGAGCGCAGCTGATCCTGCCGCCCGAGCTGTTCTCCGGTCCCTATTTCTGCCGCGAGGAAGACGAGGCGTTGTTTGCTCTTGCCCGGCCGACCGCCGATCACCCCTCGGTCAGGGCGATGCAGGCGCTGGCGGCCCGCCTGAAAGTGGCGATTCCGACCAGCTTCTTCGAACGTGACGGACATCATTACTATAATACCCTGGCGATGATCGGGCCCGATGGGGAAATCATGGGGACCTACCGCAAAAGCCACATTCCTGACGGGCCTGGTTATGAGGAAAAGTACTATTTCCGGCCCGGAAACGACGGCTTCAAGGTGTGGGACGTATTCGGTGCCAGGATCGGCGTCGGCATCTGCTGGGACCAGTGGTATCCCGAAGCGGCACGCGTCATGGCGCTGCTGGGAGCAGAGGTGCTGCTTTATCCCACCGCAATCGGCAGCGAGCCGTACGACGCCGATCTCGATACCAGCCGGATGTGGCGACGGGCGATGATCGGTCACGCCGTATCGAACTGCATGCCGGTGGTCGCCGCGAACCGCATCGGGACGGAAGGCGGCCAGCGGTTTTACGGCCACTCGTTCATCGCCGACGAATGGGGTGATCTCATCGCCCAATTCGGCGCGGAGGAAGCCGGTATCCTTACCGCCACGCTCGATCTGACGCGTGCTGCCGCGCACCGCGCGGGGATGGGCTTCTTCCGGGATCGCCGTCCGCAGCTTTACGGCCGGATCGCGCAGGATATCTGACCGGTGCGTCAGCGCTATCTGATTGCGCTTGGCTCCAACGTTCGCCATGCCCGGCACGGGCCGCCGGCAAAGGTGGTGCGCGCCGCGCTGATTGCGCTGGCCGGGGTGGGGGTCAAGGTATTGCGCCAGTCCCGGCTGATGCAGACGGTTCCGCTGGGGCCATCGCGCCGTCGCTACGCGAATAGCGCCGCCGTGATCGAGACGGCATTGGGACCGGACGATCTCCTCGATCTGCTCAAGACCATCGAACAGCGATTCGGCCGCCGGGTCGGGGGGCAGCGGTGGCTGGCGCGGGTGCTTGACCTCGACATAATCCTGTGGGGCCCAGGTGCCTGGGTCAGTAACGGTCTGACGATTCCCCATCCTCAGTTCCGCAACCGCGCCTTCGTGCTTGGCCCCGCGCACCTGATTGCGCCTGATTGGCGCGATCCACTGTCAGCCCTTTCGCTGCGCCAGCTACACGCACGCTTGACCAGACCTCGCCCCGCCCCTAGGTGAGCGCGCGGTGACATCATCCCAATCGGGGCCCTTAGCTCAGTCGGTAGAGCAACTGACTTTTAATCAGTAGGTCGCTGGTTCGAACCCAGCAGGGCTCACCACCTTTTCCGGGCTTTGCAACGCGCCTGTGGCACGTGCTGGATCCATAGGTAGCCAATCGGCATCGCGGCGCCGAGCTGGGCTGATGGCAGCTGGCCCTTAAGGCCAGATTTGAACAACTCACAGACGAGCCATTTGCTGCTTCGGACAGAGATTTTGGCTCTGTTCGGTGCGCCGCTGACGGTTTGATGGCCTGACAGGGTTGAACGGTTCGGGCCATGATCGATCATGAGGCGAGCCTTCAGTCGAAGTTTCGCTCTCTCCATTGCCTGATCCGCTCGGCCTTGACCAAGTGAACGTTATCATATAGGTGAACGTTCACATTTTGATTGAACGCGCTGTCAATGCGCGGATTTTGGGAGGGAATCGCTGATGAATCTGTCGCGTATGCACGCCATGGGCCGCTACATGATGGGGGCCTCCGCCCTGGCTCTCGGGATCGCGGCGCAGCCCGTCTTGGCACAGGATGCCGGTGCACCGGCAGCCGAGGATGCGGGTGAGGAAATCGTCGTTACCGGGATCCGGGCTTCGTTGCGCAGCTCTTTGGATACCAAGCGCAATTCGATCGGTGTGGTCGATGCGATTTCCGCGGAAGATATCGGCAAGTTCCCTGATACCAATTTGGCGGAATCGCTACAGCGCATTACCGGCGTTTCGATCGATCGTAACAGCGGCGAAGGTTCAAAGGTCACCGTTCGCGGGTTTGGCCCGGATTTCAACCTGGTGCTGCTCAATGGTCGCCAGATGCCGGCCTCGGGACTTGGCAGCTGCTGCGAAGCACCGGCTTCACGCAGCTTTGATTTTGGTAATCTCGCTGCCGAGGGCGTCGCCGGGGTCCAGGTGTACAAGTCGGGCCGGGCCAATCTGCCGACCGGCGGTATCGGTTCGGTCATCAACATCCTTACCCCGCGGCCGCTGGATCGCCCGGGTTTTCAGGGCAGCATCGGCGTAAAGGGGGTCTACGACCACACCTTTGAAGGCACCAACATCACGCCGGAGGTGTCTGGCATCCTCAGCCAGACTTTCCATGACGACAAGATCGGGATCCTGATCACCGGCTCCTACCAGAAGCGCAAGGCCAGCCTGGCCCAGTTCAATGCTGGCTGGCGCGAGGGCTATTTGGGCAACGAGAACAACTGGGGCTCGCTGCCAGTTGACGCCAATGACTGGCGTGGCAACTTTGCCCAGACCCAGAACCGTCCGAACGCTACGACGGTCTATCAGGTAACCCAGAACGCCGGATATGATTTCACCGATATCGAGCGCGAGCGGATCAACGGTCAAGTGGTGCTGCAGTTCAAGCCGACCGAAACCCTGTCGGCGGTGATCGACTACACCTATTCGCAGAACACCATCGATGCCCGCACCAACAGCATCGGCGTGTGGTTCAACCACAACAATACGTCCAGTAGCTGGACCGACGGCCCCGCCGCTGGTCCGAACTTTTATGCGGAGGCATTCGGTCCGGGCGAAGGCAAGGACATGGCGATCACGGGCGCGGTGGCAAAGAACCGGTCGATCAACAAGTCGATCGGCCTAAACCTGCGCTGGCAGGGCGATAACGGCGCCCGGATCGAATTCGATACCCATCATTCGACCGCGGAAAGCAAGCCGACCTCGCCTTATGGCAGCAACATCGCCGTGGGCAGCGCGATTTTCGGGGTGCAGAGCCAGCGCGTTGATTTCACTACGCCGATGCCGGTGATTTCGGTTTCGATGTATCCCGGGGCGGGGCTCAACGCATCCAACATCCGGCCGGCAGGCAATGCCTTTCG
>JAFLDC010000399.1 GCA_017302775.1 Sphingomonadales bacterium | reverse complement strand
CTGATGGGTATCGCCGTTCTGGCCCGTCCAGCCTATGCCCGGCCATTGGACTGGGAAGATTTCGATCTGCTGCGGGTGGTGGGGTCTCAGCTGGCAAGCTATATTGCCGAACAATTGGGGCAAGCCGCGCTCGAAGAGGCGTCACGGTTTGACGAGTTCAACCGGCGCATCGCGTTCGTGATGCACGACATCAAAAACCTGGCTAGCCAGATGGGCCTGCTGGCCCGCAACGCCGAATTGCACGCGGATAACCCCGCCTTCCGTGCCGACATGTTGGTGACGTTGCGCAATTCGACTGACAAGCTCAACAGTCTGGTTGCCCGCCTTTCGCGGTACGGGGGGCAGATGATCGAAGGCCTCCAGCCCGTCAATGCCGTCGCCGTCGCGCGGTCAGTAGTCGAGGCGCTGAAGGGTGCTTATCCTGTTACGCTCATCGAGGCTGTCGAATTTGACGTATCCGCCAATCGCGAAACGCTGGAACAGGTGTTGGCACATCTGGTGCAAAACGCAATCGATGCCAGCAGCGAGCAACAGCCGGTATTCGTATCGGTTAGCGTAGACGGACTTAACGGCGTGATTGAAGTGGTTGATTCCGGAACCGGGATGAGTGCGGAGTTCGTGCGTTCGCGCCTCTACAAACCGTTTGATTCAACCAAGCCCGGTGGGTTCGGGATCGGTGCCTATGAGGCACGCGAGCTCGTCCGGGCGATGCGCGGGCGCCTGGAAGTGGAAAGTAGGGAAGGGATGGGGACCCGGTTCGCGATAATTCTCCCGCTCGCAGAGACTGCTGCGTTGATCGATACAATGAGTGAGTCCGGTAATGCCGGAAAGAAGGTCGCCTGATATGTCGGATCTCAAACCCAAGTTGCTGATCGTCGAGGATGATGCTGGGCTGCAGGCGCAACTAAAATGGGCCTACCCCGATTTTACCGTGATCCAGGCTACTGACCGTGCAGAGGCCATCGCGGCACTGCGCAGCGAGGAGCCATCGGTGGTCACGCTTGATCTGGGTCTCCCGCCTGATCCCGACGGGACCAGCGAAGGTTTTGCCGTATTGGACGAAATCATGGCGCTGAAGCCCGACACGAAAGTTATCGTTGCGTCGGGTCACGGCGCCAGAGAGAGCGCCTTGATGGCGATATCCAAGGGTGCCTACGATTTTTACCAGAAGCCGGTGGACATCGAAACCCTCGGGCTGATTGTCCAGCGCGCGCAGAATCTACACCGGATCGAGGCTGAGAATCGGCGACTATCTGCCAGGGTCGGGGCTGACCATCGCGTGCTCGGGCGGCTGATTACCGCTGCCCCGGAAATGGTCAAAGTGGCGCGAACGATCGAGCGGGTTGCCAATACCAACGTGTCTGTAATGCTGCTTGGTGCAAGTGGCACCGGCAAAGAGCTTTTGGCGCATGGACTGCACGAATCGAGCGACCGCCGCAACGGTGCCTTCGTTGCCATCAATTGCGCCGCTATCCCCGAGAACTTGCTGGAGAGCGAGTTGTTCGGTCATGAGAAGGGCGCTTTCACAGGAGCGGTCAAGACGACCGAGGGCAAGATCGAGATGGCAGCGGGGGGGACCCTGTTTCTCGACGAAGTCGGCGATATTCCGCTCCCGCTTCAGGTAAAGCTGCTGCGTTTCCTGCAAGAGCGCGTGATCGAGCGGATCGGCTCGCGGAAATCGATCGCAGTCGATACCCGCATTGTCTGCGCGACGCATCAAAACCTGGAAGCGATGATCGCCGCAGGCAGCTTCCGGGAAGACCTGTTTTACCGTCTGGCGGAAATCGTGGTGAATATTCCCAGCCTGGCTGAGCGTCCCGGTGATGCGGCCTTGCTGGCCAAGGCATTCCAGACGCGGTTCGCCAAAGAGATGAATCCAGCGATCAAGGGATTTTCACCAGACGCGTTGACCGCGATTGATGCATGGCACTGGCCCGGCAACGTGCGCGAGCTTGAAAATCGGGTCAAGCGAGCCGTCATTATGGCTGATGGAAAGCTCATAACCGCGGCCGACCTTGATCTGGACCATCCGGATGAAGAAGAAGCCCTCAGTCTAAATCTGAAATGTGCCCGTGAATTATCTGATCGCAAGGTCATCCGCCATGCACTGGCTCGTAGCGAAGGCAACATCTCGAACACGGCCAAGCTGCTCGGAATCAGCCGTCCGACGCTTTATGACTTGCTCAAACAGTACGATTTGCAAAGCTGAGTCGATGGGAAAGGCGTCGGGCAAGCTCATCCTCGCGCTGGCATTGCTGGCTGCTCCACTAGCCGCAGCACCAGATGCTGTCAGGGGACATATCGAACAGGCGAGAAGCGCGCTTGCCCGGGGCGATGGGATAGCCGCCAAGGCCGATCTTGACCGGGCGATTCAAGCCGGCGCGACGCGGACCGATATCTCCGCAGACATGGGCGAAGCCTTCATTCTTCAGGGGGAAAGTGTCAAAGCGCGCGAATG
Source organism: Sphingomonadales bacterium (assembly GCA_017302775.1). The sequence continues at coordinate 844 of JAFLDC010000399.1, read as the reverse complement.
GCTTGGGCCGGGGCAGTTCGCCAAAGGGCAGGAAGGGCGCGGCTGGCGGTTGCTGGGCAACTTGGAACGGTCCGAATGGCGGCTCGCGGAATCGGGCAAGGCGCTTGATCGTGCGCTTGCGTTTTCGCCGCGTGATCCGTTGCTGTGGATCGAAATCGGCAGGTTGCGTTACCAAGGCGGTGAACAGTTGCAGGCGATCGAAGCGGCTGACCGCGCTGTCGCCGCCGCGCCCGATCATCCGCGCGCTATCGAGTTCAGGGCACGGCTGCTGCGCGATTCGCATGGTGATGCCGCAGCGCTGCCCCTGATCGAACGCGGCCTGGCAAAATCGCCCGATGACCTTGCGCTGCTTGGCAGTTACGCCGCCTCGCTGGGTGAGTTGGGCCGGGCGCACGACATGTTGCTGGTAACCCGCAAGATGCTGTCGATCGATCCGGCCAACGCCCAGGCGTTTTTTCTGCAGGCCGCGCTGGCGGCGCGTGCCGGCAACGTCGATCTGGCACGGGCGATGCTGAATCGGGCGGGCAACCGGCTAAACGACGTGCCTGCTGCTACACTCCTCAAGGCGATATTGGAACTCGAGGCGGGCAACGCGAACGTTGCCGCGCAGCCCCTGATCGCGCTTGCTGACTGGCAGGAAGCCAACCCCCGGCTTCAGGCACTGCTGGCGCGATCGCTGTACGAGGCCGGAGATACCCAGCAACTGTTTGCCCGATATGGCGCATTGGCGCAGCGGGGCGATACTTCGCCATATCTCCTCACGATCCTTGGGCGGGCGTTGGAAGAACAGGGAAAGTACGCTGAAGCTGCCGTGCTGCTGGACCGAGCGGTTGCGGGTATGAGT
>JAFLDC010000398.1 GCA_017302775.1 Sphingomonadales bacterium | reverse complement strand
ATCCGCGCCCGCTTTTCTGGCTGCTGCTCGGCGTGGCCGCGTTCGCGTTCCTGCTCGAGCGCGCGGGATTGATCGCCGCGATCCTCGCCTGCGTGGGCTTCGCGCGCCTCGGCGAACGGCCCTACCGGCCGGTCGAGACGGCTGTGCTGGCGGTGTTCCTCGCCGCACTGGGCGCCGGGATCTTCGTCTACGGGCTGGGCCTGCCGATCCCGCTTTTCGGGCGATGAGCGAACTCTTCGATCCGCTGCTGCTCGGGTTCGGCGTCGCGCTGACGCCCGTCAACGTCTTCTGGTGCCTGGCGGGCGCGCTGCTCGGCACGCTGATCGGCGTGCTGCCGGGGATCGGCCCGGTCGCGACGATCGCGATGCTGCTGCCGATCACCTACAAGCTCGACCCCACGGGCGCGCTCATCATGCTCGCAGGCATTTATTACGGCGCGCAATATGGCGGTTCCACCACAGCCATTCTGGTGAATATCCCCGGTGAGGCCACCTCGGTGGTGACAACGCTCGACGGTCATCAGATGGCGAAGCAGGGCCGCGCCGGTGCCGCGCTTGGTCTCGCCGCTATCGGTTCATTTATTGCGGGCTGCTTTGCCACTGTGCTGATTGCTGCGCTTGGCGTGCCGCTGACGAAACTGGCGCTGCTGTTTGGCCCGGCGGAATATTTCTCGCTGATGGTCATGGGACTCGTGTTCGCAACGGTGCTGGCGCGCGGCTCAATCCTGAAAGCAACCGCCATGATTCTGGTGGGTTTGCTCTTGTCCACAGTGGGGCAGGATCTCGAAACCGGGCAGGAGCGCCTGACCTTTGGCTGGTCTGAACTGGCCGATGGCGTCGATTTCGCCGTTTTGGCGATGGGTGTGTTCGGCTTCGCCGAGGTTATGCGCAATCTGGAAAATCCAGAAGCGCGCGATGTTGTGAAAGGCAAGATCGGGCGTCTGCTGCCAACCCGGGACGATTTCAGGCAGTCAGCCATGCCCATCACACGCGGCACCATTGTGGGTTCCATCCTCGGCATTCTGCCAGGCAATGGCGCGTTGCTCGGCCCGTTCGCCAGCTACACCATGGAAAAGAAATTGGCGAAGGATCCGTCCCGCTTCGGACGCGGCGCGGTGGAAGGCGTGGCGGGGCCTGAGGCGGCGAACAATGCCGGCGCGCAGACATCCTTCATCCCGCTGCTCACGCTCGGCATTCCGCCGAATGCGGTGATGGCGCTGATGGTTGGTGCGATGACGATTCACGGTATCGTTCCCGGCCCGCAGGTGATGAGCAAATCGCCGCAGCTGTTCTGGGGCATGATCGCATCCATGTGGATCGGCAACCTTATGCTGCTGATCATCAACCTGCCGCTGATCGGCCTGTGGGTGAAGCTGTTGAAAGTGCCGTATCGCCTGATGTTCCCGGCGATCATGATTTTCTGCTGCATCGGCATCTATTCCATCAACAATAATCCGGTCGAAGTCATGCTGGTGTCGTTCTTCGGCATCGTCGGATATCTGCTGATGAAGATGGGTTTTGAACCTGCGCCGATGCTGCTCGGTTATGTGCTCGGCAAGCTGATGGAAGAAAATCTGCGCCGCGCCATGATCATTTCCCGCGGCGACATGATGACGTTCATCGAACGTCCAGTATCCGCCGTGCTATTGGCCATTGCGGCATTGCTGCTCCTGATCGCGCTTTCACCGTCGATCAGCAAGAAGCGTGACGTGGTGTTCACGGAGTGACCGGCTGGATTTTCCAGAAGGCCATTCCAAATAAAGACAGGGCGCAGATGCGCTGAGGAGGAACGGAAGAATGAAACGCACTCTGGCATTCGCTGCTGCAACGCTGCTGGCTTCTGTGGTCAGCGTCTCTGCGCAGACATATCCGGCAAAGCCGATCACACTGGTTGTCCCGTTCGCTGCCGGCGGACCGACCGACGTCGTGGCGCGCATTATCGCCGAGCCGATGGGCAAATTCCTGGGGCAGAATGTGCTGGTTGAAAATGTCGTCGGCGCCGCAGGCACCACGGCTGCCGGCCGCGTCAAGGATGCTGCTGCGGATGGCTACACCATCATCATGGGCCATATGGGCACCCATGCCGGCGCTGTCGGCCTGAACCCGAACCTGAAATACAATCCGCAGACAGATTTCTCGCCGATCGGACTGGCGAATTCCTCTCCGATCGTGGTCGTGGCCAAGAAGGACCTGAAGCCGGGCACGCTCAAGGAATTCATTGATGCGGTGAAGGCTGCACCGGACAAGATGACCCAGGCGCACGCGGGTGTCGGCTCAGTCTCCCATACCACCTGCACCCTGTTCAATGCGCAGGCCAATTTGGGCAAGGTCACTGCTGCCGCCTATCGCGGCACCGGCCCAGCGCTGAACGATCTGCTCGGCGGCCAGGTTGATTTCATGTGCGATCAGTTGACCAATCTGGCGCAGCAGATTTCATCTGGCTCGATCAAGGCGTATGCGGTGGCGTCGGAAAAGCGTTCGCCAGCGATCCCCAATGTGCCGACCACAACTGAAGCGGGCCTTCCCGGCTACAAGATCGAGAGCTGGAATGGACTGTTTGCGCCGAAGGCGACGCCGCAGGATGTCATCAAGAAATTGCAGGATGCGCTGAATGCCGCTCTTGAAGATGCGAATACCAAGAAGCGCTTCGAGGAATCGGGCTCGATCATGCCGTCGGCCACGGACCGCACCCCTGCCGGGCTTGCTGCCATCGTCAAGCGCGATGTCGAATTGCTGACACCGGTGCTGAAGGCGTCCGGTGCGACCATCGGCAACTGATCGCGCAGCACGTCAAAACAAAAGCGGGCCGAAAGGCCCGCTTTTTTGTTGCCGGTTCGAGACCGGGAGAATGGTACAGCCACCTGGACTCGAACCAGGGACCTTCGGATCCACAATCCGACGTTCTAACCAACTGAACTATGGCTGCACGCGCGGGTTCTTTAGGACGCAAGCAGGGCCTAAGGCAAGTGCACAATTTGCAACAGCGCCGGCCCTCAGGCCGCATCGTGTGACTTAGCCGCCGGGCTTGCAGATCGTGGTCTGCCACGGTGCCCATACGGAAAAGGCCGGCAGCCGTTCAGCCACGCTCAGACCCATGGTCTGGTTGAAAAGGCTGGACCATGTGGCCGATTGCGCGCGGGCAATTTCCACCTGCTGGCGGATGAAGTGGCCCTGGGCTTCGATCACGTCCGAGACAGAGCGGGCCTGAGACAGGGTCACGCTATGGGACCAGAGGCTATCCGCCTGCTGCGTCCAGTAATCGAGAACTGTCTGGCCCAGATCCGCCGCGACGCTGGCGACCGGGGCATCGACCGATGCTTCCGCC
>JAFLDC010000397.1 GCA_017302775.1 Sphingomonadales bacterium | reverse complement strand
GCCGCAACTGGCGGGTGCCTTGACCACTCGGGCCTGAAGTCGGCGATCCATGTAGTAGCGCGCCTTCTTCGCCTTGATCGGAGGGGCGCCGGACATCAGCACGACCTCATCGGTCTCGGGGAGCTGCAGAACCTCGCCAGGGGTGAGAAGCGCCCGCGCTGTTTCCGAACGCGAGATCATCAGGTGGCCGAGCCAAGGTGACAGACGATGCCCGGCGTAGTTCTTCATCGAGCGCTGCTCTGTGGTCGTCCCCAGCGACTCCGACACACGCTTGGCGGTGCGCTCGTCGTTGGTCGCAAAGGCCACGCGGACATGGCAGTTGTCGAGGATCGCGTTGTTCTGGCCGTAGGCGCGCTCGATTTGATTGAGTGACTGGGCAATCAGAAAGGCCTTGAGGCCGTAGCCCGCCATGAATGCTAGTGCGCTCTCGAAGAAGTCTAGCCTGCCCAATGCCGGGAACTCGTCGAGCATCAGCAGCACGCGCTGGCGCTTGGTCTTGGGATCGAACTCTTCGGTAAGGCGGCGGCCGATCTGGTTGAGGATCAGCCGGATGAGCGGCTTGGTCCGGCTGATGTCGGATGGCGGCACGACCAGGTAGAGCGAGGCCGGAGGGCCTTCCACAAGATCGGCGAATCGAGCAGCATTCGCAGCAGGCTTGGCAGATCGGTGGCCATCGCGTGCGATGGCAGAAAGCTGCAGGGATCGTCAGCAGGCCGCTTGTCGATCACAGTCAACCGGGTCTCGAACATCGTACCATGGCTGGCGTAGATGCGGCCTGCGATCGGCGCGGTGAACACGACCCGAGCGCTTTCCTGCAACCGAATGAAACTGCCGCGCCAGGCGGCATGATCGGGCGCACATCTGCTCCCCGTGATCGCGACGAGCCGTCCGCCATCGGCAAGTCGGGCGAGCGCCGATGCAATGTGCCGGAAAGCAGTATCGGCTACGCGGGCCTCGACGCCGAGCGCAGCCGAGAATGGCGGGTTCATCACGATGCAGCTCGGCATCAGGCTGGGTTCGAGGCGATCATGAATCTGCGCCGCATCGTGCGCGGTCACGCTCGCAACACCGAACAGGTGGCGCAGGAGTGCGAGCCGCGTGTTGGCGACCTCGTTGAGCACCAGGCCTGCGTCGGCAAGTTCTGCGTGAATTGCCAGCAAGCCGGTGCCCGCCGACGGTTCGAGTACCAGCTCGCCCGGCTGGAATTGTGCAGCGAATCCAGCGACCCAGGCAAGTCCGAGCGGCGTCGAGAGCTGCTGGTACTGCACCATGTCTTCGCTGCGCCGAGTGTGAGTGGGGGCGAGCCGGGCAATGCGTTCAATGAGCTTCAACCGTTCGAACGGGTCGGCGGTCTTGGCGTGGATGGCAGGGCCATAGCGGCGCAGGAACAGCAGTTGGGCGATTTCGACCGCTTCGTAGGCGGCCTTCCAGTCCCAGGCACCGCTGGCATCGCTGGCACCAAAGGCTGACTGCATGGCGGTGCGAATGGCGGGAATTTCGATTCGGCGACCTGCGGCCAGGTGGCCGAGCAGGTCCTGGGCAGTTTCGATGATGGAACGGGCAGTCTGGTCCGAACGAGCGGAAGCAAGCGGGCGCACGGCGGCACCCGCCAGTGGCGAGTTGGTCATGTCATGATCCTTCGATTGGGGTGTGGTGAGGCCTGCCCGCGTTCAAGCGGGAGGAATGTAGGCCTCGTAAGGGTTGCCGGGGGCGAGATGACCGAACGGAGTCATCACATAGGCGTCACCATCACGGCCGACTGCACAAAGGACATAGCGGGTCTCGCCGCTGCTGAACTCGGTGCATTCCATTAGCGCGAGGTTGTCTTCCCGAGCTGCCCTCAGCAGCGTCTGGAAGTTTGTGCGGGCATATTCGGGGATAGCCATCGGTGGCTCCTAGTTTTGGGAATATCGGGAGATTGCGGGGCGACCGGAGCCGCCCCGCGCACCGGTTCATTCGGCGGCGATCGCTTGTCGGTAGAACTCGCCATCCTCATCATTGAGGAAGTCGGGCAGCTCAGTGTCAGGCGCTTCCTGCTCCGCAGCTTCGGCAAGCGGCAGCCGCAGGGGTTCGGGCAGCCAGCCCGTGCCTTCCAGCAGTCGTTCGGCCTCGCGAGCCATGTCGCCCTTCTTGAGATGCTCGATCAACACGGCGGTCGCGTCGCCCTTGGCTTCACGCACGGCCTCGACGATCCGGGGCTTGGTGACGCGGCCGAGGTAGTTGTCGACCGTGGGCGTCCAGCCCGCTGCGGCCATGTCGAGCCCGACCACGGACGCCAGGGCATCCGCCGCAGCGATCCGGCAGGCAATGCCGTGTGCCGAAATCTGGCCGCCGTAGCCCTTGACCGGTTCGAACAGCGCATTGACGCCAAGCGAGACGCAGTGGGCGAGAAGCGCCATCTGCTCGTCGTGCGAAAGTGCGTTCAAGGCGTCCCACAGCGCACCGGGCTCGTCGGGCAGGCGCGCCGCCCACTGCTCGTGCCGTTCCTGGATCGCCAGGCTCCACGGCGTTTCGCGCAGGTCCGCGGCAACGTTGCCGAGCCAGGCCTGGGTGACGCCGATCTGCACGCAGCCATGGGTGCCGTGCGAACGGAACACCGACAGGGTGAGTGCGTGGAGCACTGCCATGAATGCTGTCTGCGGATCCTGGGCGAGAGCATTGCGCAGCGCCACCGTGCGCACCGCCGTGAGCTCGGAGACAAGCCGGTCGGGGAGCGGACGGATGGCATCGTCGTCGTCGTCGCCCTGGTGCTCATCCTGGACCTGACCGCCAACGCTGATCGCCGGACCGGTTCCTTGCTGGCCTGCTTCGACATCGACCGATGTGCCCTGGTTCTCGGCAATGGGTTCGTCCTCAGGCCGAACGTAGCCGCGATCGATCCGCAGTCGGCCATCATGGGCCAATGAGACGAACACGCCAGCCCTCGCAATCTCTTCGGGCTCATAAACCACTGGGCGAGAGGTGAGCGGCGTCAATTCGGCATCGATCTCGGTCAGCCGGGCATCGACCTCGTCGGTCAGGTCGCAGCCATCGCGGTATTCCTCGGCGATGGCATCGTATTCCTTGACCAGTGCATCGAGTCGCGCCTGCTCTTCATCGGTCAGGGGAACGGTCGTGCCGGTGATCCGGCGCTTGCCGCGCTCGCAGCCGTAAGGAAGGTCGATGGCGGCTTCGACCCATTTCCAGCCCTCGGCGCCGATTTCCTGCGCTGCTTCGTTGAGCTTTTCGTTCACCAGCAATTCGACCAGCGCCGGGTCCTGGAGCCAGCCATCATCGCCCTCTGAGAACAGGTCGCGCATCACGTAGCCGCCGGCCTCGGTGTAGGCGTC
>JAFLDC010000396.1 GCA_017302775.1 Sphingomonadales bacterium | reverse complement strand
GATCTACATCCTGGCCGTACAAACCGGTCATGTGCTGGCAACCAGCATCGGTTATTACATGAACCCGCTGCCAATGTGCTCGCCGGAACGCTGTTCCTCGGGGAACGGCTCAGCCGGTGGCAGTGGCTGGCTGTCGCCCTGGCTGCCGCTGGGGTGTCCTTTCTGGCGTGGGATGCCCGCGATACGCTGTGGATCAGCCTCACGCTGGCCATATCCTTTTGTGCCTATGGGATGGTTCGCAAATTGGCCCCAGTGGAATCGCTGGCGGGCTTGTCGGTGGAGTCGCTGGTTCTGTTGTTCCCGGCGATTGCCATTGCGGCATGGTATGCCGGTCAACCCGGCGGCAGTGCTTTCGGTCAGGATTCCTCAAGCAGTCTGCTGATTGCGTTTTCCGGGGTCGTTACCGCAGTGCCGCTGTTGATGTTCACCATGGCGGCACGGCGAATGGACTATTCCACGCTGGGCATGGTGCAGTTCCTGTCACCGACAATCGTGTTTTTCCTGGGGCTGTTCGTCTTTCACGAACCGCTGCGGTCCGGGCAACTCGCCTGCTTTGTTCTGATCTGGTCTGCGATCGGCGTATTCATGTGGGATCTGTGGTCGCAGCGACACGCCAGGCTAGGCAACGAAACGCCAGCCTAGAGTCTGACCGGCATGAAATGGCACGATCGGGGTGCCGTTTGCATCAATCGTTTCCGGCACGATTGTCTCCCCCTTTTCCAGCGTGACCGTCGTTTTGTTGACCGGAAGCCCATAGAACGCCGGACCATTCAGCGAGGCGAATGCCTCAAACCGGTCCAGTGCGCCCTCCTCCTCGAACACAGCCGCATAGCTTTCAAGCGCATAGGGAGCGTTGAAAATCCCGGCACAGCCGCAGGCGGCTTCCTTCGCATTCACCGCGTGCGGGGCCGTATCGGTACCCAGGAAGAACCTGTCCGATCCCGATGTTGCCGCAGCACGCAGTGCCAGCCGGTGCCGTTCACGCTTGGCGATCGGCAGGCAGTACATGTGTGGCCGGATCCCGCCGACGAAGATCGCGTTGCGGTTGATATGGAGATGCTGCGGGGTGATCGTCGCGGCGACGTTCGGTCCGCCTTGGGCCACGAACTGCGCCGCTTCGGCGGTCGTGATATGCTCGAACACCACCTTCAGACCCGGCAGGTCGCGCACGAGCGGTTCCAGCACCTGGTCGATAAACACCGCCTCTCGATCAAATATGTCAACGGCTGCATCGGTAACCTCGCCGTGAACCAGCAGCGGCAGGCCGAGCTTCTGCATAAGTTCAAGCACGCCGCGGATATGGGCCAGGTTGGTCACCCCGTGTGCCGACCCGGTCGTTGCGTGCGCGGGATAAAGCTTGGCCGCGGTCAAGACGCCCTCCCCCACACCGCGCGCGATCTCGTCAGGATCCGTACTGTCAGTCAGGTACGCGGTCATGAGCGGTGCGAAGTGCGCGCCCGGCGGCAGCGCGGCAATGATCCGGTCACGATACGCCTGCGCTGCCGCGGTCGTCGTTATCGGAGGGGAAAGGTTGGGCATCACGATCGCCCGCCCGAACTGGCGGGCCGTAAACGGCAGGACACCTGCCATCACTGCGCCATCGCGCAGGTGGACGTGCCAATCGTCGGGGCGGCGGATGGTAAGGCGATTCGTCATGGCCCGCGCCATGCCACAGCGTCCGGCGCTTGTCCCGTCAGACCATACCGGTTTGCCGTTCATCGGCCCGCCGATACGGTCCATCGGTTCCTGCCTTCCTCGTGCGGCAATTGTGTTAGGTGATCAGTACACCGCGACAAGAGGGTGGGGAGAAACTCATGAAAACGCGCACGATATTGCGCACCGGTGGTGCGTGCCTGATCGCGCTGGCGGTTCCGGGCCTGGCCCACGCCCAGGACGCAGACAACGCGGTGGAGAGCGCCGAAGACGCCTTTGGCACAGCTACTCAGCATGAGCAGATCGGCGTTTATGACGAAGGGAACGTCAGAGGCTTCTCACCTGGGACGGCCAGCAATTACCGGCTGGAAGGAATGTATTTCGATATTCAGGGCGGCATGGGCAGCCGGGTAATCGACGGGTCGCTGATCCGCGTTGGCCCCGCTGCGCAAGGCTATGCCTTTCCGGCACCTACCGGCATCGTCGACCTGAGCTTGAAGAAGGCGGGCGACAAGCTGGGCGTAAGTGCCTTTCTGGAAGGCAACAGCTTTGGCAATCATGGACTGGAGCTCGACGCCCAGATCCCGATCTCTGGCAAGCAACTTTCGGTATCCGCCGGGATCGGCATCTTCGACAATCGCTATCCCACTGGCGGCGGATCGATTGGCTACAATGTCGGAATCGTTCCGCGCTGGCGCCCCGCCCCCAATGTCGAATTGATCGCCTTCGCCAATCGTCAGAAGTTCAGCGACGATAACGCCGGGGCGATTTATATTCCCAACGGCAACTTTGCACCGCCGCACTTTGACGTGACGACGTTTGCCGGCCCGGACTGGACCAAGAACAGCTCAAAAAGCGATAGCTTCGGATTGGTCGGTCACGCCAACCTGGGTGATTGGACGCTGCGCGGCGGCGTGTTCCGATCAAGTTACGAAGAAGACGCGGGCTATGCCAATCTGATTTTCATCAATCCCGACCGCAGCACCGAACGGCAGGTCTTCGCAGGGCCTGGCAGCCAATTTGCATCGTGGAGCGGCGAATTTCGAGTTTCTCGCCGCATCGCCGACGGTCCGCGCCAGCATCTGCTGATGGCCACGATGCGCGGCCGCGCAATCGATGCACGCTATGGCGGCGGAGATGTAGAGACAATCGGCACTGCTCCGCTCGGCGCGACAATTCAGGCTCCCCGGCCAGCCTTCACCTTCGGCGATCAGACGGGCGATGAAGTGCGGCAGGCAACTGGGGGGCTGTCATATTCTCTCAAGTGGAAAGGCTTGGGCGAATTTACCGCGGGGCTGCAACGCAGCCACTACGTCAAGCGGGTGGAACTACCGGGCGTCGGATCGGTCTCCGGCACTACCAATGTCACGCTGCCCTATTTCAGTGCAGCGGTGACCCCGGCCAGGAATCTCACTTTTTACGGCAGTTTTGTGCGCGGACTGGAAGATGCCGGTACCGCGCCCGACTTCGCCGCCAACGCCAACCAGGTCCTTCCCGCCAACCGCACCGAACAGTTCGATTTCGGGGTCCGCTGGTCGCCGGTCAAGGACACCACGCTGATCGTCGGCTATTTCTCCATCACCAAGCCGTACATCGACCTGGACGTTGCAAATCGTTTTGGCGTGCTGGGTGATCAGCATCATCGCGGTGTCGAACTCAGCTTGACCAGTAACCCCA
>JAFLDC010000395.1 GCA_017302775.1 Sphingomonadales bacterium | reverse complement strand
CTTGTCCTTTTCCGCGTCTTCCCCGCCTGCGCCGCCTTCGCCATGCTCGCCGCTCACCGCCCACGGGTCGGCCGGCGGCGGTCCGGACATCACGATTCCGCTGCCCACGACAACCAGCAGCGTCGCGCAGATCGCGTATGCCATCAGCGCCCCCAGCGGGTTGTGCGACCGGTGCCGCACCACCGTCCCGCTGCCTATTTCCCGCAGGTGCGTGCTGACCCGCGCAAGGCTTGGGGGGAAAGCGCTGAAGCGGGCCTCACGCGATCCGACCAACCCCCACAACAAACGCAGCGCCAGCAGCGCAGCCAGACAATACCCGACCCAGATATGCCAGCCAGACCCTTCGCCGGTGACAATGGCGTTCCCGATTACGGCGGCAACAATGCCCCAATGCGTCAGCTTGACGATGGGATCCCAGCGGCGGCGGGTGTGGACGGCGTGTTCCATGGCAAAGCTCCGTTACTTGGGCGGAGTCGGACCCTGATGCCAATCCGGTGTGCGGGCGAGGGACAGGCGCTTATAGAGCGCGCCCTAAGCAGGTGCTTAGCGGCCCGATATCAAGACTTGTGCAGCCAGTCCGCGGAAAAGGCCGGCCAGGCATAGCCCTTGCTGGCACAGGTCGATCGATAGCCTTTGAGTGATTGTTCGATTACGGCCAGATCCCCTGCTTCGGCCTGCGACATCGGCGTTGAGCGGATCGCGTCCAGCCCCCGCGCGCTCATCCACATCGCCTGGCAGCCGTCCTCGGTCTCACCCTGTTCGAATTTGACGATCCCCATGCAGAAATCGGCAGCGCCCCGGGCGGTTGGATTGGTCTTACGGAACGTCCAAAGCCGGTCGCACTGGCCGGACAGGCGGCTTGTCACCGCCTGCCGTGCCCCGCGATCGCTGGCGGCATTGAGCACCCGCAAATCCCCCGAGAAGCCGTCAACCGCCGCGCCGTAGTCCGTTGTCGATGCCACAGCAGGGCGGCTCATCGGCAGGCTTTGCTCTGACCGCTCCTGACGAGCACAGGCCGCGCGCGGGTTGCTTAGGACCAGGCTGACAAAGCCACTGTTACCGTACCACCGGCACGCCTGCTCCCACCGCTGCTGCCCGGCATAAGCATCGGCCATGCAAGCTTTGACCTGAATGTAGAAGGTCGCCACCTTGCCCTTTGGTGGTACAGAGGCGTTGACGAAGGCGTCATAGGCGGCCCGGCATTCCCGCTCGGCCGTCACCCAATCGCGCCGCCCCAGCGCCGCCAAACCGTTCTGGCCATGCCCGACCCCGCTCTGCATCAGTGCGATTTCGGCCTCGGTGTATTCATAGCCTTCAAAGCTGTAACGGTCGGACCGGGCCAGAGCCTTGCTTGGGGCGAGTGCGGCGATGCCAAGCAGCGAAAAGACCAGAGCTGCAAACAAACGCGGGAAAACATGCATGGTCACAGCCTCGCCCCGCTGCATCTAGTTCGCGCCCATCGAACGCAGCGCGTCCTTCGCCGGTGCGAAGTCGGGATCGTGCTTCAGCGCCTGCTGGAAAAAGTGGATCGCCCGTTCGCGGCTGGTCGGCACACCATCGCCGTTGCTATAGAGTGCGCCCAGCATGTAGCAACCGCCGGCATCGCCGGCATCGCAGGCCAGCGTGAAGAAGCTGACCGCCTTGGCCATGTCTTTAGCCACACCATCGCCAATCCGGTAGGTCTGGGCGCGCATGTAGCATCCGCCGGGATCACCCTTGCCGTTGGCGCAGGCCTGCTCGAACAGCTGCCCGGCGCGCACCTTATCAACCGGAACCCCATCTCCGCGAATATAGCGGGTGCCCAGGTTGCTGCAGCCCATCGGCGCGCCGCCCTTGCAGGCCTGTTCGTAGAACCCGACGGCGCGGGTCTGGTTCTTGGGCACGCCGTTGCCTTCGCCGTAAAGCGCGCCGAGCTCGTTGCAGCCCATGGCCGAACCGGCATCACAGGCTTTTTCCTGCAGTTCCGCTGCGCGGACGTAGTTTCGCGCCACGCCCTCGCCGTTCGAATGCATGGCCCCCCAGTTGTAGCAGGCATCGGCCACGCCGCCGTCACATGCCTGACCAAACAGCTGGCCGGCCCGGGCATAATCCCTGCTCACCCCCCGACCCTCCAGATAGCGCAGGCCAAGGTTGAAGCAGCCATTCATGTTCTTGCCGTCGCAGCCCTTCCCGAACAGCTTCACCCCCACGGCATCGTCCCGCGTTACGCCAAGCCCCTTGGAGTAGACGACACCCAGGTTGGTGCAGGCCGCGAAATATCCCCCCGTGCAGGCCTTGTTATAGAGCTCCGCGGCGCGCGGGTGGCTCTGGGCGGTGCCCTGCCCCTGCGCGGTAAGCACCGCCAAGTTGTGACAGGCTTCTGCGCTGTCGGCCTTGCAGGAGACAGTGAACTGCCGCACCGCTTCGGGATAGTTCTTGCGGGCCAGTGCCGCGTTTCCGGCCTTGAGCGCCGCCGACGCCGCAGCTGCGGTGGGCGCGGCAGCCACCGGCGCCTTCTTGGCCGGACCAGCAGGCTTTGCCAGGGCCGGCCCACTGATGGTCAGCAGCACAATTGCCAGCAAGGTCCGCATACTCTCCCTCCTGTGTCCCGTCGCCGCGTAATCGGCAGGAACGGGATAGGCAGCGGAAACTATTCAGCATTGTCGATTCGCGACAGCGGCCTAGAGCCACCGGTTCTTGCGGTACCACTCCGCCGTGGCCTTCAATCCCTCGCGGGTCGGGATGCGGGGCTCCCACAAGGCGGGCGGCGGGAGGGCGCCCTGGCTGACCACCCAGTCCGGGTGGCTCATGTAGCCGGCCCGGTCGAGGGTCAGCTTGGCCTTGGCGCGGCGCACGAAGCCGTCGGCGCGAGCGGCGCGTTCGAGCCAGGCGCGGCTGAGGTGGACGACCCGGGGGCGGCGCCCCATGGCACGGCCGATCGCGCGGGCGAATTCGTAATGGCCCCAGCCGTTCGCGCGTCCGTCGTCAGGCTCGAAGATATGGTGGGTGACCGCCTCGCCACCGGGCACCAGGGCTAACAGCAGGCGCGAAAGATCATCGACGTGGATATAGCTCGCCCTCCCTTCACGCGGTGGCATCGGCATCAGGCCCCAGCGGGCCATGCGGAACATGTCGAGGATTTCGGTGTCGCGCGGGCCGTAGATTCCTGGCGGGCGGACGATCGTCCAGTCAAGTCCGCTGGCCATGACCAGCTTTTCGGCACGGGCCTTGCTCGCTCCATAACCCGACAAGTCGGGCTCGCGCGCTGACAGCGACGAGACATGGACCAGTCGCGCTACCCCCTGGTCCCGCGCCGCTTCGATCACGTTGAGCGTGCCGATCACATTACCGCGCT
>JAFLDC010000394.1 GCA_017302775.1 Sphingomonadales bacterium | reverse complement strand
AGCAGCAGCGGCATGTCGCCACCACCAAAATTGCCGTCCGGATTGAACGAGTCGGATGGCGCGGGTGGGATGGGCGACGGCGACAGCACTGGCAGTATGGTGCCACGTCCGCCGCCACGGCGCAGCAGTCGGGCATCCAGCGCGGAGACAAACTGCTTTCGATCAACGGGCGCTCGGTCGAAAATCCTGGCGAGGTGGCCGAACTGGTGGCCTTGGAAGCAGGAAAAACTGTCACGGTGTCGCTGGTGCGCATGGGGCAGAGCCTGGATGTGCCGGTCAGGCTGTCGACCCAGAAGTTTCAGGATCGGTTCGGCAATCAGATCGCGATGGGCGATCTCGGGATCGACTATGCCCAGCCGGTCGTGATTGACCTGCGCAAGGGGTCACCCGCCGATCTTGCTGGCATCAAGCTGGGCGACCGGATTCTGGCAATCGGTGATGAGCCGGTCGATGGTTTCGCCGACATTCGCCGGATAGTCGGAGCCAGCCCCGGCAAGACGATCGCCGTAAAGGTGCTTCGCAATTCCACAACTTTGACCGTCAATGCCCAACTCAAGGCGGTTGATGGCTATGACAATGCGGGCAGGGCGGTAAAGCTCGGCCAGTTGGGTGTCGTCGCGGGCAAGGTCAACCCGGTCGGGGTGCTCGAATCAGTGCAGATCGGGTTTGAACAGTCATTCTCGATCATGCGCACTATGATTACCGGCCTTAGGCAGATCATCGCTGGTGACCGCTCGGTCAAGGAACTGGGGGGACCGATCAAGATCGCCAAGTTTTCAGGCGAGCGGCTCAGCCTGGGCTGGCTTGCTTTCGTTGATTTTGCTGCTTTGATCTCAATTAATTTGGCATTCATCAATCTGCTGCCAATCCCGACTTTAGACGGTGGGCACCTGGCAATGTATGCCGCGGAAGCAGTCCGCCGCAAACCGCTGGGAATCCGCAGTCAGGAATGGGCATTTCGTGGCGGTCTGGCCTTGGTGCTGAGCGTTGCGGTGTTCGTGACGTTCAACGATCTGGCCTCGCTGTTCTTCAACTAGGAACCACGGGCTGAAAGCGGGAAAACTGCGGACTTGTGCAGCAACTGTGCTTGATCGCAGCCGATGCATCGGGCAGAGGGCGGCGACGTGTCTGCATGCTGCGGATGGTCTGCCCGGGGCAGGATTGCCGCTAGCCATTAAATGACGGGAAATGCCGTGCCGATGATCAATACCAGTGTAGACCGCAAGATTTCGCTGCGCGGCGGCGCGCCGATGGCGGCAGTGCTGCTAGGAACTACGTTCTTGGCCGGCGTGCCACACGCCGCCCTGGCGCAGACCGTGCCGGCTGCCGCAGCCCCTCAGCCGGATGCCGCGGGCGAGACGATTCGGTCAGTCAATGTCGTTGGTTCACAGCGACTTGAGCCCGACACCATCCGGACTTACACCAAGCTGCGTGTCGGACAGCCCTATACCCAGGCGGCGGCTGACCAGGCACTGAAGGATTTGTTCGCGACCGAGCTGTTTGCCGAGGTGCAGATCCGCAATGACGGCGGCAACGTGACGATCGAGGTTAAGGAAAACCCGGTCATTAACCGCATTGTCCTGGAAGGGAATAAGCGGCTCAAGGCGGAAAAGATCCTGCCAGAGATCAAGCTCGCGCCGCGTCAGATTTTCACCCGCTCCAAAGTTCGCGCTGACGTTTCGCGGATTATCGAACTGTACAAGCGTCAGGGCCGGTTTGCCGCTTCGGTCGAACCGAAGATGGTCATGCTTGATCAAAACCGCGTCGATATCGTGTTCGAGATTGACGAGGGGCCCAAGTCGAAGGTTCGCAAGATCAATATCATCGGCAATGAAGCCTTCGATGATGGTGATCTGCGCGGTGAAATGATCACCAAGGAAGCCGGGATTACCAAGATCCTGAGTGGAGGGACGACCTACGATCCTGACCGGATGGCTTTCGACCAGCAAAAGCTGCGGCAGTTCTACCTCACCAAAGGCTATGCAGATTTCCGCGTCGTTTCGGCTGTTGCCGAACTGACGCCGGATAAAAAGGACTTTATCTTGACCTACGTGGTTGAGGAAGGTCCGCGCTACAAGTTCGGCGACGTCAAAGTTGAAAGCCAATTGCGCGATTTCGACGGTGATCGGCTGTCCTCCCAATTGCCGATGAAAAAGGGCGATTGGTATGATGCCAAGATGGTTGAGGACACGATCGACCGGCTGAACGAAACACTCGGTACGTTCGGCTATGCCTTTGCGGACGTGCGTCCGGAATATGTTCGCAGCAAAGATGATCTGACGATGAGTCTGACGTTCCAGATCGCCGAGGCGCCACGCGTTTATGTCGAGAAGGTGGACGTCAACGGCAATACGCTGACGCAGGACAAGGTCATCCGGCGCGAATTCCGTTTGGCTGAAGGTGATGCGTTCAACTCGCTCCAGGTCAAGCGGTCTACTGCGCGCATCAACTCGCTCGGCTATTTTCAGGAAAAGTTCGAGATTGAGCAGAAGCCCGGATCGGCGCCTGATCGCATCATTCTTGAAGCCAAGGTGGAGGAAAAGCCGACCGGCCAGCTCCAATTGTCGGCGGGTTACTCAAGCCTCGAAGGATTGATCTTCCAGGGTGCGATCGAGCAACGCAACTTCCGCGGGCGGGGGCAGACTATCGGGTTGAACCTGGCCTATTCGAACTATTCCAAGCAGGTCGACGTCAGCTTTACCGAACCCTATCTGTTCGACAAGAACATCAGCCTTGGGGTCAATGTTTATCGTCGCGACCTCAACAGCTTCAATTACTTCAACAATGATCGCAACACGATCTATCAGCAAGCGACCACCGGCTTCCAGATCCGTACCGGCATCCCGGTTACTGAATTCGTCTCAGCGGTGGCGAGCTATACGTTCAACTACGACGATATCAGCGTCGATCCGAGCCAATACTTCACGACCCGGCAAAATCCGCCGACACTGGAGTGTGACCCGCTGATCGCTGGACGTTACCTCTGCGATGCATTGGGCAAGCGCACCAGCTCGATCCTGGGCGTTACGGTGCTGCATGATGCGCTGGACAATCGCTATCGGCCGACGCGAGGCAAGTCAGCGTCGGTCAGTGCGGAGTTTGCTGGCCTAGGCGGTTCGGTCAAGTATCTGCGGGTGCGCACCAATGCTGCGGTCTACAAGCCGGTGGCCAAGGGCTTCATATTCTCCCTGCGTTGGGAAGGCGGCGCCATCGCCCCACTCAACAAGGAAAGCCCCATTGCAGGCGTGGAGGCGGTCCGTCTGACCGACCGCTTCTATCTCGGTGAGCCGCAATTGCGCGGGTTTGATATTCGCGGTGTTGGGCCGCGCATGAT
>JAFLDC010000393.1 GCA_017302775.1 Sphingomonadales bacterium | reverse complement strand
AGGGAAGCGGAATTCGACCCGCTTGGCCTTGTCACCCGCACCATAAGGGATGCGGCACGAGGCTGAGCGGTTGCGCGCGGAATAGGCCAGCAGGACCGGCGCTTCATAACCCGGCACCAGCCGCTTGTAGCTGTTGGTCGTCGGGTTGGTGAAGGCGTTCAGCGCCTTGGCGTGCTTGATCACCCCGCCGATGAAATAGAGGCAGGTGTCCGACAGACCGGCATAGCCATTGCCGGCAAACAGCGGTTTGCCGCCTTCCCAGATCGACATGTGGGTATGCATGCCGCTGCCGTTGTCGCCCTTGATCGGCTTGGGCATGAAGGTTGCGGTCTTGCCATAGGCGTGGGCGACCTGCTGGACGACATACTTGTAGACCTGCATGCGGTCGGCGGTCTGGACCAGAGTGCCGAAGGTCAGCCCCAACTCGTGCTGGGCCGCCGCCACTTCGTGATGGTGCTTGTCGCACGGCAGTCCCATTTCGAGCATGGTAGCAACCATTTCGCCGCGGATGTCGACGCAGGAGTCGATTGGAGCGACCGGGAAATATCCCCCTTTGACGCCGGGGCGGTGCCCCATGTTGCCGGCTTCGTACTTGGTATTGGTGTTGGTCGGCAGTTCGACATCATCGATGGTGAAACCGCTGCCGTTGTAGCCATCGTGATAGCGCACATCGTCAAACAGGAAGAACTCCGCTTCCGGCCCGACATAGACAGTATCGCCAATGCCAGTGCTCTTGACGAAGGCTTCGGCCCGCTTTGCGGTGGAACGCGGATCGCGGCTGTAGAGGTCGCCGGTCGAGGGTTCGACGATGTCGCAGCAGATGATCATCATCGGTGTGGCGCTGAACGGATCGACGTAGACTGCATCAAGATCAGGCTTGAGGATCATGTCGCTTTCATTGATCGCTTTCCAGCCTTCGATCGACGAACCGTCGAACATCAGGCCATCTTCCAGCTCGTCTTCGCCCATCACCGAAGCGACCATGGTCAGGTGCTGCCACTTGCCCTTGGGATCGGTAAACCGCAGATCGACCCATTCGATCTCTTCGTCCTTGATCCGCTTGATGATGTCCTTGGCCTTGCTCATGTCATCTCGTCCTTGCTTGATCCCGTCCGCTCCCGCTTGGCAGGAAGGGTTGGGGGAGGGCTGTGTTAGGCGGGTTCGGGACCAGGCCTTCCCCCGCTCCTCCCGCAAACGGGAGGGATGAAATCAGATTGCGTCGTTGTCGCGTTCACCGGTGCGGATGCGCAGGGCGCTTTCGACGGCGAAGACGAAAATCTTGCCATCGCCGATCCGGCCAGTCTGCGCAGCCGTGGCGATCGCTTCTACCGTGCGTTCGGCCAGGGCGTCGGGCACGACTACTTCCAGCTTAACCTTGGGCAGAAAATCGACGACATATTCGGCGCCGCGATAAAGCTCAGTGTGGCCCTTCTGGCGACCGAAACCCTTGGCTTCGGTAACGGTAATGCCTGATACGCCCACTTCGTGCAGCGCTTCCTTGACCTCGTCCAGTTTGAAAGGCTTGATGATCGCTTCGATCTTTTTCACGTTTGCAATTCCCCTGCGCAGCAAGCCGGTTCCGCCCCATGGTTTGGCTGGAAGCGGTCCGGGTTATGAATGCCACTGGAGTTTTCTTATCAAGAATCGTGCCAGAGGCCTGCACATTGCCCTAGGGTAAGGGAAACGGTTGGAAAAGGGCGGAATTGCAAGATTTGAATCGGACGGGGCGATCCTGCGTAACATTCGCAATGGCGAGGCAGATAAGGTCGTGCCTGATTTTCCGGCAATTGCTGCCCAATTTTTGGGCAATCTAAAGGGTCAGCCCCATGGTTTCGTCAAGCCCTGCCATCAGGTTGAGGCTTTGCACTGCGGCCCCGCTGGCGCCCTTGCCCAGATTGTCGAGCCGGGCCACCAGACGCGCCTGGCTGCCATCGCGGCTGCCGTAAACCCACAGCTCCAACCGGTCGGAGGGCGGTGCCGAAGCACGTAGCAGAAGCTCATCAGGCAATTCGGCATGAACCGTCACAACCGGGCTGGTGCCATAGAAATCAGCCAGAAAATCCCGCAAACCGTCGGTTGGCGCGGAACGTGCCATCAGCCCCAGGTGCAGCGGCACTTCGACGATCATCCCGCGGTGTGCGGGAATGACGGCAGGCCCGAAAACCGGGGCATGGGCAAGGCCGGCATATTCCTGCATCTCCGGCACGTGCTTGTGGCCCAGGGTCAGCCCATAGTCGCGAAAGGCGATATCGCTGTCATCGTCAAACCGCGCGATCAGTGCCTTCCCGCCACCGGAATAGCCCGAGACGGCATGGCAGGTATAGGGCCAGTCGGCCGGTAACAGGCCATGGCGAACCAGCGGGGCCAGCAATCCCAGAAATCCGGTGGGGTAGCAGCCCGGGTTGGATACACGGCTGGCCGCTGCCACCTTGTCGCGCCCGATCAGTTCAGGAAATCCATAGGTCCATCCGGCGCTGGTACGGTGCGCGCTGGAGGCGTCGATGATCCTGACCTTGGCCCCTTCGGCGAGTGCCACCGCTTCAATCGCGGCCTCGTCCGGCAGGCACAGCACCGCGAAATCGGCGGCGTGATAGGCATCGCGCCGCGCCGCGGTGCTCTTGCGCTGTTCCTCATTAAGAATCAGCAGCTCAAATTCCTGGCGCCCGGCCAGCCGATCGACAATTTCCAGCCCGGTGGTTCCGGCGGCGCCGTCGATGAAGATGGTGTGGGTCATGTTCAGCCTCAGAGCTTTGGAGCGCCGCTCCCCAGCGGGGAGGGGTAGGGGGTGGGGGCTCGGCGCCGGCGTGAAACCCCCATCCCAACCCTTCCCCAGCAGGGAAGGGTTAATTGACTTGTGCTGCAATCAGCTTCGTCGTTCCTGCAGCGCCGCCAACGGCACGTAACCGACAAAACCGTCATCGCCGACCTGGCCCCAGGCCCAGTCGCCTGCAATATCCAGCACGTTGAACAGACTGTTGCCGCCGAGTTCGGCGCGCACATCGCTGTCCTTGCTGTTCAGGGCAAACAGCTTGGCCCCGGCGGGCACCACCTGGCGTTCCATCGGTACGGCATAATGCGGCACGAAACAGCGCCCCGCGAGGCGGATATGGGCCAGATCCCCGCGCACCGGCCAATGGCCCGCGTCCAGCTTTTCGGCTGGTCCGGAAAGGGCAAGCTGCCCGGTCGGGATTGCGGCGGCGGTCACTGCGGAATTGTCCCCAAACTGGAAGACCGGGCGATTAGCGCCAGCTACGCCAACTAGCAAGTTATCCATAACGCCTCTTGAGCAAACCCCAGGCTGCGCGCAGTCCCAGCGCGTCGCCGCCCTTGGGTCGTCCCGGCTTGGCGGCTGGACGCC
>JAFLDC010000392.1 GCA_017302775.1 Sphingomonadales bacterium | reverse complement strand
TGCTGCGTTAGGGCCAGCGGTTTATTGACCGCTTGAACGGCGCGGCCATCTGCCGCAGAGGATCGGGAAGTTCCGAACAGGGGAGTTCCCGATCCATGCCTACCGGCCTAGTTGCGCTGCTTGACGATATTTCCGTAATCGCCAAGGCAGCGGCGGCAACCATCGACGATGTCGGCGTGGCCGCCAGCAAAGCCGCGACCAAGGCTGCCGGTGTGGTGATCGATGATGCCGCGGTAACGCCATCCTACGTCACAGAGTTCACGCCTGATCGCGAACTGCCGATCATCCGGAAAATCGCCAAGGGCAGCCTCAAGAACAAGCTGCTGATCCTGCTGCCAGCCGCGCTGCTGCTAAGCCAGTTTGTGCCCTGGGCGGTCACCCCGCTGTTGATGCTGGGCGGGCTGTATCTGTGTTATGAAGGTGCGGAAAAGGTGATGGAGAAGCTGGGCGGCGACCAGCATGGTGAGACGCTGGCCGACCCGATCAGCGATATGGCCACGTTCGAGAAGGAACGCACGAGCGGCGCGATCCGCACAGATTTCATCCTCTCTGCCGAAATCATGGCGATTGCCTTGGCGGAAGTGGCGCACGAGCCCTTGATGAGCCGGGCGCTGATCCTGGCGCTGGTCGGGGTGGTGATCACCATCGGTGTTTACGGCGCGGTCGCCCTGATCGTGAAAATGGACGACATCGGCCTGCATATGGTCAAACATCGCAAGACCGAGGCGGCCAAGGCCTTTGGCCGGGGACTGGTGCAGGCCATGCCGCGGGTACTGGCGGTGCTGTCGGTCGTCGGTACGGCGGCGATGCTGTGGGTCGGTGGGCAGATCGTGATTCACGGGCTGCACGAACTGGGCCTGCACGGACCGGCCGATGTGGTCCACGCTGTCGAACATGCCGTGCACACGGCAACGGGAATGCTGGGCGGGCTGCTCGGCTGGCTGACCAATGCCGCGTTGTCAGGCATTGCCGGACTGGTATTGGGAACGGTGATCGCGCTGGTGCTGCACAAGGTGCTGAAACGCGAAACCGGCGTAGCGGCCTAGGTCCTGGCCCTAGGGCAAGCTGGCCAGCACCCCGCGTGCGAACAGCGTCAGGGTATCGTCCCGTGCGCCCATGATCACGATGCGATCACCCGGCTGCGCAATCTGCGCCATGCGGGTGCCGCAATCGGCCCGCTGCGGGATATATTCCGCGGTTCCGCCCGCAGCCCGGATCAGCCCGACGATCCGCTCGCTGCCCTCGCTGCGGTCAACCGTGCCGCCAAAATAGACCGGATCGCACAGGATCGTGACGTCATCCGGGCTCAGCAGGTGGGCGAAGGTTTCGGCCAGTTCGGCCCCCATCTGGCGCAGCGGGCCATAGCCGTGCGGCTGAAAAAAGGCGATCACCCGCCCGGGCTGGGCCTTGAGCGTCGCCAGCGTGGCGGCGCACTTTTCCGGGTTGTGGCCAAAATCGTCGATCACCGTGATACCGGACGGGCTGGTGCCGATCACATCGAACCGCCGGGCCAGGCCGGTATAGCCGGAAAGCGCGGCGGCGGCCGCAGCCACCGGCACGCCGGCTGCAACCGCAGCCGTCAGGGCGGCAAGGGCGTTGGAAAGGTTGTGGCGGCCCGGCACCTGCAGCGTCAGGCGGTGTTGGCTCGCATCGCGCCGGTCGATCACGGTGGCTGAAATAGCAAAGGGGCCCTCGACGATCGAACCGTCCACCACGCCGATCTGGGCGGCCGGGTTAGTGATCGCGTAAGTGAGACACGGCGTATAGACCGGGGCCAGCGCAGCCACCTCTGCATCGTCGATATTGACCACGCAGATGTTGGCCAGTCGCAGGAAATCGCCAAACAGGGCGCGCAGTTCCTCCATCGACTTATGATCAAGACTGACGTTGAGCAGGACAGCAATCCTGGGGCGGTAGAGGGCGATCGAGCCGTCGCTTTCGTCCACTTCAGAAACGAATACGTCGCCATGGCCAACCCGGGCGCTGGCGAAGGGCGCGTCAGGCGCGACATAATTTTTCATCACCGCCCCGTTCATGATCGTGGGATCGCCCCCGGCCCGATCGATGATCCAGCCCGTCATTCCGGTGACGGTGCTCTTGCCGCTGGTTCCGCCGATCGCGATGCCTGTGCCCGCGGCGTTGAACAGGGTGGCCAGCAATTCGGCCCGGCTCATCCGGGGGCAGCCCAGTTCGCGGGCCCGCACCACTTCGGGCACGGTATCTTCGACCGCTGCCGAGGCAACCAGCGTCTGGCGCGGCGAGGTTACGCCGCTGCCGTCCTGCGGGTAAAGGGCAAAACCCAGGCTTTCCAGCCAGGCAAACTTTTCCGGGGTGCGGCCCTGATCGCGGCTGCGGTCCGACCCGGCGATCTCGGCGCCGCTGCCTTTGAGGATCAGCGCCAGCGGCAACATGCCCGATCCGCCGATGCCGCAGAAGAACCAGGGGTGCGAGGTAAGGTCGGTCATGGGAACCGCGCTACGCACCAATCGCGGCAAACTCAACCGCCTGCATCACGCCCGATGACAAGTTGAGGGTGACGCAGGCGGAATTGACCGGCTAGAGAGGCGGTATGACCCGCATCGCCATTTGCGCCCCATCGCGCTCATTGACACCGGATGACGCCGCCAGGGTAACCGCGCTGGCGGCAGAGTTCCCCCAGGTACAGCTGTATTTCCACCCGCAGTGCTTCCTGGAACACGGCCATTTCGCCGGGACCGATGCGCAGCGGCTTGCGGCTTTTGCCGAATGCGCCAACGATCCGGGCTTTGACGCGGTGTGGTTCGCGCGGGGCGGCTATGGCTCCAACCGCATCGCGGAGGACGCGATTGCCGCGCTGGATCGCGCCGCGCAGGACAAGGCCTATATCGGCTATTCCGATGGCGGTTACCTGCTGGGCGGGCTGTACCGGCAGCGGATCGGGCGGCAAATCCACGCCTCGATGCCGGCCGACATCCGGCGCGAAGGGGCTGAAGCCGCGATCCGGCGCGTGTTGGGCTTCGTGAGCGGCGACAACGCCGGGCTCGAGCCGGGCCTTGATGACCGGCCGGTGGCGGCATTCAACCTCATGACCCTGGCGATGCTGTGCGGCACATCGCTGATGCCGGGGCTGGCCGGGCATGTCGTGCTGGTGGAAGAGGTCAGCGAGTACGATTACGCGGTCGATCGACTGTTCTTTCATCTGACGGCCCACCTTGGCGGCATCGCTGGTCTGCGGCTGGGGCAGGTCAGCAATGTGCCGGTCAACGAAGCGGAATTTGGCCATTCGGTGGAGGATATCGCCCGCCACTGGTGCGCGCGGCACTCTATTCCCTATCTGGGCCGTGCCGCGATCGGCCATGATATCGACAATACAATTGTGCCC
>JAFLDC010000391.1 GCA_017302775.1 Sphingomonadales bacterium | reverse complement strand
GTCAATGGACTCCCGGTTCGCCCGAGGTTGATGCTTGCCGCCGTACCCGAGGCGGAGGTCAGATTCATCATAGCTGCCGGCTGGGAAAGAATCACGTTGGCTATACGTAGAGGGCAATAGACGCGGACAAGACCAACATCGACGATGCCGCGAAATGCGCCTTCGCCACTGTCGGCCGTGGCGATGCGCTCGACCAGGCGGCGGTACACCGTTTCCAGGCGATGCAGCGGCGTCTCGGTTTCAGAAATCTGCACTTCGCTGGTCGCCAGGCCGCGCGCCCGTGCCCGCGCCCGCAGCCAGCGGCCAAAGAAGGTGAGTAGCTCCACGTTTTTTGATGGTCTGATGTTCACGCAGTTTGATGGAGCAAGAGATGTCTGTGGGCAGAAACCCGCCGCCAGCCATCATGGCTGTTGGCGCGAAATGCCGCACCAACAGCCATGATTCAGCGTATTGCCCCTCCACCGCGTCAAGGGTCCGCTCCGCCGGGTTGCATACAGCCGCAGCCCGCCCTTGACCCGGCTCCGGGTCGCCAGCGTCATATCCTACGGTTTGAAGGCTCAAAAATAAGCGCTTTTTTTCATCGAGTTTGATGGCGCTTGAACACGATTCGCATATGCCAATTAGTACAACCACGCATTCTCATGGCCGCAATGACTAACCATCATCTGCGTGATCAATATTTGATCACGATAAATGAAGGCTTACCTTCAGTCCATCACGGATCGTGATTACTTCAAAAATTCCAGGAGTTACATCGGTCACCATTAATGACCATGATCAAAAACGGTCATTTTCCCATCACGAATGCTGACCGTACTCAAGAAGGTCTTGCCCGATCCGTATTCGCCGCGGATCGCCTTGAAGGTGCCGCGGCCGGACGCCACGGCAGCCAACTCTTCGTCGAGCGTTCCCTGGAGCCGGCCATAACCCACGGCCAGCGCATCCAGGCCGGCCTTCGGCACCGTGCCGCGTCTCAAGGCGTCGATGACTTCGGCTCTGCGCTGCGGACTGATCACTTGTGAACCCTCATTGCGTACGCCATTCCGAACCGGCTCGCCGAAACGATGGAAAGCGGCTGCCGATAACGATACAAACTCGACCATGGGTCCGACAATCACTGCTGAACTAATGTCTCCTTGGGTTGCGAACGACCGTATTCGACCCCTTGCTGCCTTTCGATAACATACAAACGGACAATTGCTGCTGCTTCGTCTCGTCTGTTCGGGGTGGCCGGCGGTGCGCTGGAACCTCTCGGCATATGCAACCCGCTGGAATGCTCAATTAGTTATAATCCGCTCAGCAGAGTGGGTCTAACGAGTGCCGCAAGGCAAATCCGCTGGCAAAAGGGAGGTCTGTACAGAATGGCAGCGGGGAAAGGGCTCGATCCAACATTCGCCACGAGCATTGACTGGCCTCTTGCCCTGAGGCGAATTTTGCAGGATGTCCGCACCGACTTCATCCATGCTCCTCACATCAGCGTCATCTACGCGCAGGCGGGCGACAGCCTTATTGAGCAAGTCACCCGAGAGCTGAAGGCGGGTACGTATCGATCTGGCGAGCCCGTCACCATCGAGGTTCCGAAAACGTTCCGCATTGCCGTTGCCGACGGCACGAAAAGGATATTCGGCCCCAACTACTCGCGTCCCGGCAGCATACTGCTGCCAAGCGACCGCCTGTTCTATCAGGCGCTGGCAGATCAGGCAGCGCCGGTCATCGACAGCGCGACCGATCATGAACGCTCTTTCAGCCATCGGCTCGCTGACCCCCAATCCCCAGCCATGTTTCATTCGAGCCGCACATGCTGGAACGAACTCCAGAACGCAAACAAGGCGTACGCTAGAACGAAGGGGGTGAAGTACGCGCTGCGCGTCGATATCGCAAACTACTTTGGCTCCCTCAACCAGCACAAACTTATCAACGTGCTCGCCGACCGAGGATATCCGGGACCGCTCGCGTCGAAACTAGAGGAGATGCTGCTCGGCTACACGGGCGAGCGCAACTCTCGCGGCATCTTGCAGGGAATGTACCCGTCTGACCTCTTTGGCAACTTTTACCTCGCGCCTGTTGATCAATTCCTCAAGGAAGACCTCGATGTGCCATCCACGCGGTACGTCGACGACCTCTATATCTTTTTGGACAGCATCGAGTCGTCCGTCTCCGTAGTACGTAAGCTCATACCGATGCTGCGCAGCTACGACCTCATCCTCAACGAGGCCAAGTCGAAGATCCTGCCGGCAAAGTCGTTACTGACCGAGGAGCCGGATCTCGAGGAGCTGTTTGAGGATGCGTTCGAGGAAGCCAAGAATCAACTTACAGACGATGAGATGCAATCCGAATACGGCTTTCAGGCCGAGTGGGATGGTGATGACGACGGGGACGACGAGACGCACGAGGCGCTCGAACTCGCAGCAACGCAGGCGCTCTTCGATTCCATCGAAGACTATCCTGGCAACGAAGAGAACATAGAGCGGTTTTGCCTCCCGCTCTTTGCGCGTGCCGGTTCAGACTATGCTATCGATCATGTGCTGAAAGCGTTCAACGAACGGCCGTCGATGGCGCAGATATACGCTGCCTACCTAGCTGGTTTCTTGGCCAACACCGCAGTCAAGAAGTTCCTCGCGTCAATTCTCAAAGTCGAAACGGCGATGGACTGGCAGCGCATTTGGGTACTTGCGGCCCTCACTCAGGCCGGCGGCCCGGTCAACGACGCCGTGAAGAACTCGCTGGCACTGCTAGAGAGTGGAGAGCGGCACCACACGCTGCGCGCGTCCGCTGCGATCTATGCTGGCCGATTCGGCGACCATGCAGCACGCATCAAGCTGACCCGGCTGTACTCCGGGCTACCGACTTATGTCCAGCTCGCGATCTATTACTCATCGCGCAATTGGCCGTTACCGGAAAGGAGAACCGCGAAAAGCTCATGGAGTGATCATTCACCGCTGCACGTCCTATTGACAAGCGCTCTCGGCGCCAAGGCGAAGAAATCTTGAGCTGTTTGCCGCCGCTGAACTGCGCCGAGTGACCGGTTTTCGCCAGCACGCCGGTCGTCCGCTCATGGCCGAGAACAGCCATCAAAAATGACAAGAACGCGCTAAACCGAGCCTGCCTCGACAAACCAGGGTAGTCTGGATGCCTCCACATCGAAACTTGCCGTCGTAGTGCACCCCATCCTGCGATTCCTGGCGCCGATCAAGCAATCCGAGAAGCCAGCGGAATGGTCTTTCCAGACGAAAAACGCCTGCTCAACGGCAGCCTCATCTTCCAACTCGAAATCCATGGAGTCCAGCAAGCCGGAAACAACCCCCTGGATCTGGGGCTTGGAAAAGCCATACCGACTGCGCAACACCCATTCCATTTCCTG
>JAFLDC010000390.1 GCA_017302775.1 Sphingomonadales bacterium | reverse complement strand
GTTACCCGGCTTATGCCCACCAGAGAACTGGTCACGCGTCCATGTTTCTCGTCGTTCAGCTTCTCGAATTTTTCGTAGATCATTGGATGGCCGCTTTACCGTGACTGAAACGATTATTGTAAAGAATTATTAGTGGCATTGAGAGGTTTAGGAACAAGCTTACTGTCCGCGTAATTGCGCACACACTGCTCTGGCATAATTCGCACCTGACGACCGCGCGACCGGGAATTCTATCCGGTGCTGGTGGTGAGAACTCATTGGCAACAATTGGAGTCTTGCGATGAATACGGAATCCTTGAAGGAAGCGCTTCGGCGGGATCTGCCGGCACTGTTGCGGGCGGATCCGGACTTGCGCTCCTATATCCTGGAACTGACCCGAGGGGAATACGCCGACCGGGTGGAAACCCAGGATCGGTTTTACGAAATCTTGGCCGAATTGCGCCGTGACCGGGAGGAGCAGGCTCGCAAGTGGGACGAGCAAAACAGCAAGTGGGACGAGCAAAACAGCAAGTGGGAAGCCAATCAAGAGGAGTTGCGGCGGATCCACGAAGAGATCATGGCCCAGGCGACCAAGTTTGATCGCTCTATCGGGGCACTGGGTGCGCGCTGGGGCACGCAGTCGGAGAAGACGTTCCGCGACGCGCTGGCGGGTATTTTGGAACAGAACTTCGGGGTGCAGGTGATCAACGTCAACGAGTACGACGATCAGGGCGAGGTGTTTGGGCGGCCCGATCAGGTCGAGCTGGACGTGATCATCAAGAATGGCTTGTTGTTGATCTGTGAACTCAAATCGTCCATCGACAAGGCGGGAATGTACATTTTTGAGCGCAAGGCGCGGTTCTACGAGCGGCGTCACCAGCGGACCGCGAATCGGCTGATCGTGATTTCGCCGATGATTGACGCGCGGGCGCGCAAGGTGGCGGAGCGGTTGGGGATCGAAACCTACGGTGATTCAACCGAGGTGGGAGCATCGTAAGACAGAGCCGGGAGAGCGCCCTCGAAATCGTGACCGTAGGGGGGCGCCCGCCCGCATTTCCTCAAAGCCGCCGTCGTCTCCCGCCCCTTCCGCGAACACCGCCGCGCGGGGCGGGAAGTGCTGGCGCATACCGGCCAGCATGACGACGACAACATGAGCCACATGTTCTTCGCCGAACTGGACATCCCCCATCCGGATTGTCACCTCGGCATCGCGGTGGCAGCCACGCCAGAACACCGCTCGGAGTAACCAGTAACCTTTCCCACCCCCTTCACCATCGCGCTCAAGCGACGAGTCCAGGACATGATCGCTGAAGCGGTGACAGGGTCGTGCTGCGCTGGCCGGAGCGTCGGCACAGGCTCAGCCAGGGGGCGACGGAGACGCCGGCCGAACGGCCCCGCGGCACAGTGATGGGCAGCGCCACCGGTCGCAACCGCGGAGGTACAAGGTGCCCGGACCTCTTGCCGGCGCAGGGCAGCCCGGCCCGGAAGCGAGCCGATGAAGTCGCTACGGGTCTTTTCTCAACGCGTTATAGGTGCAAGCTGAGAAATCACGCGCGGTGTTGTTGGGTTTTCGCGTGAGCTGTAGTAACCATCCCCCGGCCTTGCCGGGGATGGTTACTTGCCCCTTTAATTGCCAGAGCCGACTTCTACAGGAGTCCGTGATGCCTGAGATAAGCCGCTTTCTCGGAATCATCATTGCCATGTACTACAACGAGCACAATCCACCGCACTTTCATGCTCGCTATGGTGACGCCCAGGTGGAAATCTCAATCGAGACGCTTTCAGTGCTTGCGGGAAAGTTGCCGCCCAGGGCTATTGGGTTGGTCATGGAATGGGCCAGTCGTCATCAGGAAGAACTCATGGTCGACTGGGAATTAGCCCACCAACAGGCAGCGCTAAGGAAGATTGACCCACTGGAGTAAGCCATGTTCATGATTGACATTACCGATGTTCAGCCTCTGCACGCAAGGCATCTTGAACTGACCTTTGCTGACGGCTTGCGCGGCGTGGTCAATCTAGACCGCGTGATAGGTCAATACACCGGTGTATTTTCGCCGCTACTTGATGAAAGCTACTTTTCCCAAGTCACTCTCAACCGTGAATTGGGAACAATCGTCTGGCCTAACGGCGCAGATCTTTGTCCTGATGTGCTCTATTCCTATATCTCTGGAAAACCGATCATAGTCAATGGGCTGCGCGTGCTCAACTAATAGCAAATCCCATATCTTACAACCCTTGCCGTTGAAGCCATATCCTTATACGCAACTCTAGCACCTCGCAGGCAACCGTTCACACCCCCTTCACCTTCGCGCTCAGGCGACGAGTCCAGGACATGGTCGCTGAAGCGGTGACACGGTCGTGCTGCGCTGGCCGGATCATTGGCACAGGCTCAGCCAGGGGCGACGGAGACGCCGGCCGAACGGCCCCGCGGCACAGTGATGGGCAGCTCCTACGGTAGCAACCGCAGAGCCACACGCTGCCTGGACCTCTTGCCGGCGCAGGGCAGCCCCGCGCGGAAGCGAGCAGACGAAGTTGCTACGGGTGTTTTCTCAACGCGTTATGGGTGCAAGCTGAGAAATCACGCGCGGTGTTGTTGGGTTTTCGCGTGAGCTGTATTGTGCTCAGCCCCATTGATCGACCCACCCGCCTGGTCATGCATCTGACCGACCACGATCCTCGTCAACTCGACCCCGACGCGCTTTCGCGGCTAGGGGAAGGTGCTTTGCGGCGGTTGGCCGAGCGCCTGCTCGCCAATCGCAAGGAGGCGCGGGACCGACTGAACCAGAACTCGCGCAACAGTGCGCGTCCGCCGGGCAGCGATTCGGTCTATCGGCAAGCCCGCGGAGGATCGGACCCCGAGCCGCCCGTAGAAGCGGCGGCCGAGCAGACCTCCGACGGGGCGTTGCCCGCAGCGGCGGACGAAGCCGAAAAGACGGCTGATCCGAGTGACGCTAGCGCCTCGGTGGCAAGACAAACTTCCGGCGTTACGGGTCCTGCAGCGCGCCGCCCCAGGCGGCAGCCGGGCGCACCTGGAGTGGGCCGAACCCCGAAGCTGGCCATCAGCGCCGTGCGCGATCATTGGCCAGAACGGTGCGCCGCGTGTGGCGAACGGCTCGCAGCGAGCCGCTTGGCTTCGCCTACGGCGGCATCGACGAAATCGAATGGCTGACGGCCGATTTGAATGCCCAGGCCTGCGGCACTGGGTGACGCGGTAACTGTTCCGGGAAGCCGAGTGCGGGTGCGGCCGGCACAGCCCGTGCGGAGGTCCTGCCCGAAAGGGAAAGGGCGCGGGTGGACGCCCAGCAGATGCTCAGGCCGCGCCCCGCAGGCTTGATCGTGATGCTCTGCCTGCGCTATCGGCTCTCTCGGGCCAAGGTCCAGGAAGTGTA
>JAFLDC010000039.1 GCA_017302775.1 Sphingomonadales bacterium | reverse complement strand
GCCGATGCCATTGCGCTCGACGTCGGCGCGCCGGTCAAGCTTTACCTGAGCACACACCCGCTGAGCTCGCTCGAAGGCCGCATCACCGAGACCAGCTATCAGGCAATCACGACGCCCGACGGCATCGCCGCCTATCGCCTGCGCGCCGCCTTCGACGGGCGCCCCGAGGAGGCGCGGCTCGGCTTGCGCGGTACCGCCAAAATCTATGGGGACTGGGTCGTGCTTGGCTATTACCTGCTGCGCCGTCCGTTGGCAGCCCTGCGGGAATGGTCGGGGCTGTGATCGACGCGGCCGCCATGCAGCCGCTGCCGGCATTGCGCGAAGATCTGCGCCTCGCCGAGGCGGCGCCCGAAGCCGACGGTGCGCCGGCCTGGGTGATCGAGGATCCGGTCATCAACCGTTTCTACCGTATCGGCTGGCTGGAATTCGAGTGCCTGATGCGCTGGGGTGCGCCAGCCGCGCAGATCGCCGAACAGATTGCCAGAGAAACCCCGCTGCAACCGGAAGCGGAACAGGTGCTCGCCCTGGCCGATTTTCTCGGCCAACACCAGTTGCTGCGCCCCGGCCTGGAAGCCACCGACCGGCTGGCCGCGCGCTCGACCGGTGCGCAATGGACGCAATGGCGCTGGTGGCTGCACCACTACCTGTTCTTCCGCATCCCGCTGGTTCGTCCGCAGCGCCTGCTCGGGCGCCTCGCGCCGCATCTCGGCGGCCTGTTCCGCCCGGAAATGTTGTGGGTGGTGCTCGCGCTCAGCGGCCTCGGCCTGCTGCTGGTATTCCGCCAGTGGGACGTCTTCAGACGCTCGGTGGTTGATTCGATTTCGCCCGAAGGCCTGCTCGGCTTCGCCTCGGCACTGGTCGTCGCCAAGACCCTGCACGAACTGGGGCACGCGCTGGCGGCGACCCGCTTCGGCGTGCGCGTGGCGCACATGGGCGTTGCCTTCGTCGTCATGTGGCCGATGCTGTACACCGATGTCGGCGAGTCGTGGAAGCTCAAATCGCGCCATCAGCGCCTGGCGGTCTCGTCTGCCGGCATCCTCACCGAACTGGCGCTGGCCGGGCTGGCCACGCTGGGCTGGGCGCTGACCGATCCCGGCCTGCTGCACACTGCTTTCCTTTACTTGGCAACAACCAGCTGGGGGCTGTCGTTGGCGCTGAACCTCAGCCCCTTCATGCGCTTCGACGGTTATTTCATTCTTTCCGACCTGCTCGACTTCCCCAACTTGCACGAGCGTTCGTCGGCACTGGCGCGCACGGCGCTGCGCCGCAGCCTGCTCGGCCTCGACGAAGCGTGGTCGGAGAAATTCACGCCGCGCCAGCGTCACCTGCTGATCGCCTTCGCCTTCGCAACCTGGCTTTACCGGCTGCTGATCTTTCTCGGCATCGCAGTTGCGGTCTACCTGTTCTTCTTCAAGATTCTCGGCATTTTCCTGTTCGCAGTCGAAATCGCCTGGTTCGTGGTGCTGCCGATCTGGCGTGAACTCAAGGTCTGGTGGGAACGGCGCGCCCAGATCGCCACCGGCCGCCGCTGGCGTTTCGCACTGCTCGTCCTGCTCGGCCTGCTGCTTGTCGCCATCCCGTGGAAGACCGAGGTCAAGGGCTACGGCCTCGCCCACGCCACCCGTCAGCAACTGGTTTTCAGCCCGATTCCGGCGCAGATCAGCCGCATTTCCGATTCCGGCCCGGTCGCTGCTGGCGCGCTGCTCGCCGAACTCGACGCCCCGGATATCCGCCTGCGCGGCAGCCGCAACGAGGCCAGCCTGCGCGCACTTGATGCGCAGCTCACCGGTCTGCAGGCGCAAGAGCGCGGCATCGAACAGGCAAGCGCCACCGCAGGCCGCCTCGACGAGCAACTGGCCGAAATCCGTTCGACCGGTGAGGAACTGGACCGTCTCGTCCTGCGTGCCGAATTTGCCGGAGAATGGCTCGACACCGACCGCCAGCAACAGGCTGGCACCTGGATTGGAACGCGCACGCCGCTGGGCATTCTTGTCGATCCGCAAGGATGGCAGGTCGATGCGTATGTCGAGCAGCACGACGTCGATCGCCTAAAGAACGGCGCCGCCGCAATCTTCTATCCGGAACATAGCCTCGACGCGCTACGCGGCAAGGTCATCGGCATCGACACCACCCGCGTTTCACGTATCGGCCACCCGATCCTGACGACGCGCCACGGCGGGCCGATAGCGCTTGCCCCGCACAGCGAGGAGCTAACCCCGGCCGAGCCACGCTTCCGCGTACGTATTGCCCTTGATGGGCCACTGCCAATGCCCCGTGAAACGCGCGGCAAGGTGGTCATTGACGGCGAACGCCGTAGCCCGCTGGCCATCGCCACCACCGGCACGCTGGCGGTACTGATCCGGGAGAGCGGATTTTAATGAAATCGTGGGACCACGTCGGGTGCCAATGCGCAAGGGTCCAGACCGAAGGAAGACGAGTTGTCATCGCCCGTCGTGGGAGGACTCGTGCCTGTGCTCATCCACCAGGGCCTCACCACTCGGATAGCATGTGACGCCTAGTCGATCAACCATATGATTTGTTAACAACTATCGTGGTTTTTCCCGCCTTTATTGAGGTCACATCTCTGGCCAAATCGTTGGCGTAGGCTTTGGCAGACTAGGTTTGGATGGTCGAGGTTTCCGCAAATGTCTTTAAAAACAATCACGAACAGGGCCTCGGGTTATGCAGTCCGAGTGGCTAGGCCCTGGCTCTTCCACCCGGCCGGTTCGGCCAGGCGGATGAGCACAGGCACTGAGCGGGGCGGGATTCGGATGACTTTTCAGGGGCTTCCGCGTCCAAATTCGACATTGACGCTGCTTAATGTAGGCTCATATACTCTCTCCGGTGCCGTTGGATTTATTGTCCTTTCACCAACGGGCTTTAGCCATCTGCGGATTGATACCGAGTACTCGTTTTTTATCCAGGATTTGTTGCGCCGATCCACCGAAGGTGCCCGTCTAGGCACGCTCGAAACGGTCGAAACCTATGCGTTCA
Organism: Sphingomonadales bacterium; assembly: GCA_017302775.1. Next base: position 8,976 of record JAFLDC010000039.1, on the reverse strand, counting down.
TAGCGGGAATGCCAAGCCTCCAGATGGCGCACGAAACGATCATGCTCTTCTTCTCGCGCAGTTCGCGGCTAATGCTCCAATTCTCTGCGATGTTCTGGCTTTCGTCGTTTCTGGCAGTACTGGTTCTCGGTTGGCACTATCTATTTGACGTGATTGGTGGAATCTGCCTAGCGTGCGCGGTGCTTTTCATTGTTCGATGGGTATCGCAACCTGATACGGAGCGGTATGGAAGTGGCTCATGACGGTGTCTGATAAAGCCTTGCAAAGGGCGATGAGCTGGGGGGCAAAATGGGCGGTTTGAGCGTTCGTGGCTTCTGGGCTGAAGTTTGCGAGCGATTCACTCGCGCAAGTCCAGGGGAGACCACGAATCCGTCAGGTTTCACGAGGCGGTTATTCCTGGGGCTGATCAGACTTTCTGGAAGCCTCGTGGTCTTGGTTTGGGCTTTGTCCGGTTTGCCGCAGTCGGCATCTCAGAATCTTTGGTCGTTTGATTGGCCCTTGTTGGCGCTGATTAGTCTGCCTGTCTATGCGTTGGTGCTTTCCGCCATTGAGGGCGCTCGCTACTGCGCCGAGGCCCAGCGTCAGGGTATCACGGCGAGGGGTTTCCTTTTCTGGACGAGTGCGTTTGTGACCAGCAGACCGTGGGCATTTCTGTTGCCTATGGCCATCGCAGCCGAGGCTGCCATGTATCTTGGGGGGAAGGGCGATGGATGCGACTCTCGGCCTATGGTTCGCGTACTTGTCAGCGTGCGCCTCATCGGGTTACTCGTTTGGGCGTTCCTGTGCGGTTTGAGTCTCAATCCTTCGGTTGCCACGCCGATGGCGATGAGCCTCCACGCTTATCTTCCGGGGGGCGTGGTGTCGTTTGGTATCGCAGGGGGTGGTTTGCTGGGTTTCTTTATTTTTGAGCGAACGCAGGGCCGGAGAATGCCTTGGGCATCGGTTTTGTTGGCGGTTTGTTCAGCAGTCCTGCTTTCGGCTGTCGCGTTTCTTTCGGCTCGCGCGATGGGAATCGATCTCGGATTTCTGGCAGTGATGGGGTTTCTCGGGCTGCTGAACTTTGCAATGGTATTGCCGATTTCCGTCGGCGGTTTAGGCGTCCAAGAGGCGCTGCTCTTTCAGCTTTTCGCTACGTCCGGTGTCCCGGCTGAGCAGCTCCTGATGTTCTCGATTCTATTGCATGTTCAGCGGATAGCTTTGGCGCTTGTTGGCGCGGCGCTACATCTTTTTCGTCGTCGCTAAGTCAGCTTCTTTTCTTCGCCAGGACAACGACTTTCGACCTCAACGCGCTTGGCAGTAGATCCTCTATTGTTTGTGCGAGACCTACAGCCCACGACGGGACGTATCGGTAGGCCTGCGATGGGAACAAGAGGATACGCCGAGCGGCAATCAAATCGAAACCATGTGTACTGAGCAGCGGTGTCAATTGCGCCTCGGTATAGGGATATAGCTTGCCTCCCAGTTTGCAGTTCAGTAGCGGAATTCTATTGCGCGGCGTCCAGCGCAAGGAATCAAAGACAAGCAGGCCTCCGGGTTTTAGAATCCGTGCAACTTCCCTGAAAAGCATGGCCGGATCTTCAACGTGAAAGAGAAAGCGCAAACAACAAACGCGATCAAAACTTCCGTCGGCATAGCTTGTGTTGAATGCATTCTGTTCTTGAACGGGGCAACCAGGTGCGCGAGTCGCGGCGAGTTTCAGCATGTTGGGCGACGAATCGGCTCCTTCGATTGTTTTGAAACCCGCCTGGCTCAATGCCGAAAGCAGTCGGCCCGTTCCGCAGGGCATATCAAGTACTTTTCCGTCAGAAGGTGCTCCAAGCATCCCGATGAGCGTCGATTTCTCCACTGCATCCACATAGCACCCCCCGGCCGATCCAAAGCGCCAGTCGTCGTAGTCCGCAACCACTTTCTCGTCCCGGTAATACGTTTGTTTGTCCACTCAGATTCCTTTCGGGTGTTCGGCGATTTGCTGGTATATCTTGATCAATGCGCGGACTCGGCTTTTGATGCCGGGAAGCATCAGCGCTGTGCGCTTTTGGGGCCGTCGAGGCAGATTCCTCATTCTATCGGCTAATGCCGCGGGATTGCCGGCCGGAACCAGGTGCCAACTATCGCTCGCTTTCGGAATGACGTCAGACAGGTCGGGAATGTCGGAGACGATGACGGGGCATCCAGCCGCATCAGCTTCTAGAAGAAGGCTGGGAAGCAATGTTGTGCTGATCAGGCTGCGATACGGAAGTGCAAGCGCCTCAGCACGCTGGAGGACGCAGGCGATGGGTATCATTCCGGTGAGCAGAATCCGGTTCTTGACCGCCGGCGACAAAGCGCCGACTCTCCTTGATATTCGTTGCGCATTTCCATCGGGAGAAAGCGCCAATAGTAGTCGAAGGGATGGTGCTGCTTGCTGCGTGAGCAAAAAAGCTGAAACAAGGTCATCGACCCCTTTGACGGGGTGGGCGTGGCCGATATAGGCTATCAGAGGCGATTCGTCCTCCAGCCATGCGCTTAGCTCGGCGGTAGGTGCGGCGAAATCCTTGCCGGCAAGTCGTGCCAGGTTCGGTACATGGCTTACTTGCCTGTGCCCGCGTTCCGCTAACCACTGCAGATATCTGGCCGTGCTGACCAACTGATGATAGGGGAAAACACGGGCCATCCAGTGCAGCAATTTGTGGTTCAAGAAAAAACGAGGGAGCAAGAATAGCGGATCGTCGCGAAAAGCAGCTATGAACTCGCGATCGAACCCAAGCGGGAAACCTTCCCATTGAATCAGCGTGCGCTCCGGTTTTAGGCCCAGCAGACGCGCGATTGCTGCAAATCCTGGCGACGGCAGCACGAGATGAAGTATTCCATCCGGTCGCTTGGCTTGCTCGCGCAACTCAACAGACATCGCGCGCAGTCGATGGAACGGGGAGCGGCGTCCAAAGTCTGCCAGCGTCGCTTTGTCTAGATCCGGCACGCCGCGCGGCAGGAGGATCCGAGCATTGATTCCGGCTGACGTGAGCTCGTCGCGCAGGGCAATCAGGCTGGAGAGTTGCCCGCCCATGCGAAAATTGAGAACAGCCAGGACAACGCGCTTCGCACTGTCTCTCATGCGCCAGAGCCTCCGCATTTCTTGGCCAGCAGCAGTGTGTGGGGGACGACATGGAAGGCAATTCGGTGCAGTGGCGTGACTGTTACAGAGACAGGCTGCTGTTTGAAGAAGCAGACAAGCTCGTCTTCCGCCTGGTAGTAAAACGCCTGGTGGTTTGATCTCGAAAGCCTGAAAACCCTGTAGATCAAAGCAGATAGTGTCTTGCTGAAGAGCGTTTTCCAGCCGGCCGCACCGTCAATCGTTTTTAAGAGAAGCTGACCGTCCGGCGCCAGAACTCTCACCGCTTCTTCCAGCAAGCGGTTTTGATCGTTTATAGAAAAGCTTGAGAGTGTATCAACGAGAAGAACACAGTCCCAAGTTCCAGTTTTCTGTGTTCGAAGGTATGCGAAAGCGTCGTTTTCGACCAAGACGATCGATTTTCGATCCGCGAGTCTTGATCGGGCCAAACCCAGTTTTCTCGGGTCGAAGTCGACGCCGACGACAGGTGCTACGTCAGATTTCAGCATCTCGAGCACGAGGCCTTCCCCGCAACCAATTTCCAGGAGGGAACCGGTTCTCGGGAGGTGGCTGGCAATCTGCTCGAAGGGCACAATGCGCTTTCTGATCCTTCGTTGCAGGGCGCCGATAGAGCGGCGCAAAGCGCTGTTAGTCATGGCTGTCGGCAACGGCCGGGTAGCTTTCTACAGGTTTTTCCAAACCTTGATGCGCTTGAACGATATAGAGGGGGCGACGCTTCACTTCTTCGAATACCTTGGCTACATACATTCCGATTACGCCCATGACCGAGAGATTCATTCCTCCTAGAAGAAGTGTGACGGCCATTGCGCTGGTCCAACCTGGAAGCGTCCGGTCGGTGAAAAGATGGGCATAGATGATCCATGCCATGTAGATTGCCGCGATCAGGGACAACAAAAGCCCGGAGAGGACGACATACTTGAGCGGCCGGACACTGCTGCTGATCAGGGCGTCAAGTGCGAGGGCGCACATTTTTCGCAACGAATACCGGGACGAGCCGCTCAAGCGGGCCGCCGGCGTGTAGTGAACGCCAACCTGGCGAAAGCCGATCCACGCCGTCAGACTGCGCAGTACGCGAGCACGTTCCGGCAGGTCAAGCAACACGTTGAGCGGTTGTCGATCCATCAAGCGAAAATCAGCCGCCCCTTCAGGAACCGGAGCGTCCGTCAGTATGCGTGTCAGCCGATAGAATAACCGGCTGCTGGTACGCTTGAACCAGGATGTTCTTCCGTCATCGTCGCGAATGGTGTACACGACCTGGAAACCTTGTCGCCACAGTCCGATCAACTCGGGGATGACAGTCGGTGGATGCTGCATATCGGCATCCATCATGATGACAGCGTCAACGTCCAGTTGGCGTGTGGTATCAAGGCCGGCGGACAAGGCGGCTTGATGTCCAAAATTCCGGCTCAGGTGAAGCGCGATGACTCCGGAGTCTGTTCGGGCAAGGCTGTCCAGGAGCCCCTCTGTTCCATCAGTGCTGCCGTCATTCACGAAAATGATGGTTAACCGGCTTGGGTCGCTGGCCATGGCTCGCTTGATTTCCGTCAGCAGCGCCGTGATGTTTTTTTCCTCATTGAATGCCGGAATGACGATGGCGATATGAGCTTGTTCTCGATTGACTTTCATTATCGGCTTTCGAGTCTTTGCAACATGGCTTGCCTGAAGCTCCCCGATTTCGACAGGGTCCACTCCTCGTTCCAAGAGTAATTCCAGTGAGCGTAGCGAGCAGCAAGATCCGGTGATTCGAACCCTGGGTGAATAACGAACTCGGCCTGAGCGTTTTGGGGCAGGCGCGCAGCCCGGTCAGCGACGTTCCTTGCTGTATTCTCATCGGCGTAGCCCGCGTCTTGAATTCCAAGGGGGTGAATAAGCGGAACGCCTGGTGATGGCGCGGTCATCAACGAGACCAGGCTTGATAATTCTACCGCCATCTGCTTGATTGGTCCTGGCCTGATCTGAACGCAGCAGCGTACCGGGATGTGGTACGCGCGGAAGATCGGAACCAGTGTTTTCCACAGCGACGGAAACAGATGAACGTGTTGATGCGAGTTCAGAAAACCCAGCTGAATGCCGCGGGCGATTGCCCGCTTGATCTGGGCGTCGGCCTCAGCAAAGACCCAGCGTTTTGTCCCATTGTCGAGGGCCGAGCGGGAAAACAATTCCCGATAGTTCGTGGGTAGGGGCGATGGTGCCAGGTCCGAGCACGGTTGTTCTTCCACCAACACCAGATGGCAACCGATTTGCACGCCAGTCGCCACGAGGGCGTCCAGGAGATCAAGATTCGCATTCTTATGAAACATGACGCTGACCGCATCGATTGCTCCAGCGTCCGCCAAATCGAGAATGCCACGGTTAACCGACTCGTGAAGGCCAAAATCATCGGCAACGATTCGTAGCAGAGGTGTTCGGCTATCTTTACTCATACACGGGCGTGTTTGGCGCAATCAGGTAGGGCGTCTCGATAGGAGGCAGATCAAGCGCCTCCGGCCAATGGAAGCGGATTAGCGCTGGAGAATTCGCGGTCTCCAGTCGACTGGCCCCTTCGGGGAGTTCAACGATTGCACCATCGGCATATCGATGTCCATTTACCGTGAGTGATCCGGATGCAATTTCGAACGCGGCTTTCCGTGCAAGCCGAAATTCGGCAACCTCGTTTGCCGCGAGGCGTTTCCCAAGCACAGACAGTTCCGGGGTGACTCGTACATAGTGTTCGAGCATCCAAGACTTGTCTTTTGCGGACAACCATCCGGGAATGCGGTAGCTGCGAATGACGATCTCTGGTCGTTGTGATGACAGCTGCGATTCCAGATCAATTTGCCCGCTCTGATAGAGCCCGAGTGAAACGGCAGACAAGCGCCAATCGAAAAGGGAAGGACGAAATAAGCCGATTCCTTCAAGCGCGAAAACATGGGTATCAAGGGGCGTTGCATTCAACGCTCGGGCTAACAGGAGCTGGTCGCGATTGGTTTCTCGCGTTGCGAGATCAAGCAGGCGTGGCGAATGCGTGGCGAACAACAGTGTCAAGGTAACCACGGCGAAAGGAACGCTGAGGGTGTTCCGATGGACACGGTTCGTGATCGATATCAGACTGATACCGACAAAAGAGGACCACAACGGAAGAAGCACCAAGAAGTTGTAGGCATAGAAAGCTGGATTCAGTACGATATAGATGAATCCGAACGCTAGGAGGCCGCCTGCTCTGAGTGTTTCGTCGACAGCGTGCCGGCGCATTACCCAAAGCCCAGCCCCCGTCAAGAACAGCGTGGACCACAGGGGGTCTTTCGACAGCATTATTCCAAGTGTCTCAAGCCGTAGGTCTTGCGTCGTTGCTGGATGAGCGGCTATGCGCATCAGGCTGACGTTTCCGTCAATAAAGAACGAAAGAAGCCCTGACGCATAGAAAACGCTGCCTATCGCAGCAGCTGCGAAGGCCATTCCGAAGAAAACATGGAGCAAATCGCGGAGCGGTCTCTTCGTTCGTCCCCGGTTAGTTGTTCTACTGAAGCCCGGGCGTGCCCAAGTCCAGAGGAGTACGAGAGGTAGAAAGACGACCGTTTTTAGTCGGAGAACGAGCATCAATGAGGCCAGGCATCCGATTCCGAATGCATGCCGTCTACCGAAATCAAGGTGAAGAGTCAGAGCCAGTTGGCCCAATAGAAGCACGATGAGGAAGGGTTCTGGTCGAATATCAAGGCTCCGCTCGAGCACGGCCCAAGACAATACTGATGCAAGTGCAGCAAAGGGGGCGGCTTGTTTCGAGAATGCCCGGCTTGTGATGAGACCAGTCAGTGCCGGGAGTGCACAAAGACAAAGAAAGAAAGGAATTCGTAGGAGCCACAGGCGATCCGGCACACCGTCGACAATCGTCATCAACGGACGCATTAACTCCGGTAGCAGATGAAAACTCTGAACGGCGAAATCTTGTCCCGGGACTTTTCCCATCGATCTGAGCCAGGTCGTGTAGATGATCTGGTAATCATCGTTGACGAAATACCGATGTCGCAATGCAAGGAACTCGGTGACCAGGACGGCTATGGTTGCAACGAAGGTTGTAAGCGAAATGGTTCGCATGGCAGACCGCTGCTCACCATTTTCAGGTGATGAAAGCTTGTTGCTCCAGAGTTCTGTACGGTCTGGCGGACTGGCCATCGCTGGATTACTCGTGTTCGGGGTTCTCGGGCTTAAGTGTATTGAAACGTAACTGATGTTTTGTCAGCTCGTGATCGCTGGATAAGGATGCCTGCGTTTCCAGTCGGTCAGACGGTTAGCAGAGCTTCCTGATTCTCGGCTTGAATCAAGTCATCTCAGGCGCGAGTACCGTCCGAAGTACCGTCTGTATTTCCGAGTGCCGCGTGCGATTCGAGAACCACCATACGGCGCCTTTTTTGACCGACCAGGCGGCTTCCGCGCCCGACAGGAGAAGCGCTGCCGTTTGCCCCAGCGTCGGCTGGTGCCCTACGGTGAGTACCGCGCCGCTCGGGCCGCCTTCGGGCCAGGCGGCAGCAGCTAGAACGTTCGCGGCATGGCTGTCCACGCTGAGCCGTCGGTCGGTTTCGAACGGCAGGCCGAGGGCTTGGGCTGTTTGGTGGCAACGGGTGGCCGGGCTGGCGACGATGCCTAGATTCTTGGGGGCATGCTTCTTCAGCCATTCGGCCATTTGCTGTGCCTGCTTTTCGCCGCGGGCGGTGAGCTTTCGTTTCAGGTCGGGATAGCCGTCTTCGGCTTCGGCGTGGCGCCACAGCAGGAGGTCCATGCGCGTTTCCTCGGGTAAATCGGGCACGGTGGCGGATGTTTGTTTCAAGGGCGTTTCCACGGGTCAGAGTTCGTAGGCGCGCAGCTTTTCGACGTCGGGGATGCCGATCTTGCGGCCATCGACAACAATATGTCCGTGCTCCGAGAGTTCGTGCAGGAAGCGCGAAAAGTGTTCTTGTGTGAGATTGAGACGTGAAGCGATCACGCCCTTGTTCGTCGGCAGGGTCACGGTGATCGCGTTTTCGTCACTCTCCATGTTGTCGCGCAGCAGGTAGCCGATGATGCGCTGGCGGCCGGAGTGGAGCGAATACGATTCAACATCGGTGATCAGGTGGTGGAGTCGGATCGAAAGGCTGGCGATCATCTTGCGACCGAGCTTCGGGTCCTTCGCCAGTTCGTCGAGTATGACCGATTTCGAGATATGCAGCAGCCGGGCATCGCTCAGCGTTTGCGCATACACCATGTAGGGCTTGTCCATGAACATCACGGCTTCGCCAAAGGACTGGCCCTGGCTCATGATGTCGACGACTTTCTCGCTGCCTTGCAGAGAAGTGAAGGCCAGCTTGACCTGACCATAGACGATCAGGTGGAAACCGGTCGAGATGTCGCCCTTGTGAAAAAGGATCTCGCCGCGCGCGGTGTTAATCTCGCGCGTACCTCGTGCGATGCGGGCGATCTCCGGCGGTTCGAGCCCGTTGAAAAGGGGAACGTGCGAGAGCAGGGCTTCGATGTTGAGACCAGGGGCAGCGGGCATGCGGTACATCCGATTCGGCGACGGTTGCGAGCGGGCAATGGTCGCATTGGTGGGCGGCAGTGGCAAGCGCGTTTGACGGCACAAGCGGCGGTTATCGTCGTGTCAGCTGGGCATAGAGAAGTGGCAGCCGGGAGGGTGGGACCTCCGGCCGGCGGATGACGGTGAAGCCGGCCGGGCCGAAGATATACGGGAGATAAGCACCACCCTCGCGGTTATCGGTGACGCAAAACGGCTGCAGGCCCAGGCGTCGGGCTGCGTGGATCGCCATGCGGTTGTCTTCAATACCGTAGCGGCTGTCGTAGAGGTCGAGGTCGTTCGGCTTTCCGTCGGAGATCAGCAGAAGGAGACGCCGGGACGCGGG
>JAFLDC010000389.1 GCA_017302775.1 Sphingomonadales bacterium | reverse complement strand
AAGATCGGGAGAGGAGGTCTTGCGCCCTCACTTTGTACAGCTCAGCTGTACAAAACAAAATTCCTTCAGTTGGCGTCCGAGTCTCACATCCAGTCGCGGCACGCCCCGTCACCCCAACATGATGCGCGTGCTCAAGGGGGCAGAGGCCTATGCCGCCAGCCAGCGCGGGGCGGCCCCGTTCGAGAACCCGACGACGTTCTGATCATCCGTCACAGCGGCGCGGGGAAGGTGATCCGCCAGAAACCGGTTTCTGCACCTTCGGTGCCATAATCGCTGTCGCTGGCGAGCAGCATGGTTCGTGCGTCCAGCATGATCAATCCCTCCAGGTCAGGCCCGATCTCGGGGTGATCGTCGGTTGACAGGATCAAGGTCTTGTCGAGCAGCGGCTGATCCGCTGCGCGCAGGCCGTCCGCCGCGAGCTGCTCGAGCGTCGGCCGCAGCGCGGGATCGCTCCATCGATCGGCCAGCGCATTGTGTGCCCCGGGCCGGACCTGGTAAATCCGGGTGGTCTGTGTAACCCGTTCCAGCACCAGCAGGCTACCATCGGTCAGCGTGGCCAGCTCGCTCACCTTGATGTCGTCACGCCGCACCGCGCCGCCTGCGGTATCGCGCCTGAAGGCGGCCGGCGGATCAAGCGGATAGGCATATTCAGCCCGCAGCGCGAGCGTGATCGCATCGAGCGCCCACAGCCTGACCAGGTCAGACCGTTCGTGCGCGTCACGATCCGGATGGCTGAGCGGACTTTGGAACATCACGTACAGCACCGCGCCATCGGGCGACAGGGCGAGGCTTTCAAAGCCGCGGTTGAGCTTGCGTGACAAGGCCAGGGCGGGGAGCGATTCAACCAACGGGATGCTTGATCCAGTCAGATGGTGCGCCGTGCCCTGCGGAACATGACGGGCCTCCACCAGGCCGTCGCGATTTACCAGCAGCAGCGAAGGGGCATATTCCTCGGCAATCCACAGCTTCCCGTCCGCCCGGCAGGCAAGGCCTTCGGTATCCGCCCCATCAGGATGGCAGGCCAGCGGCGAGCCATCAATCGCCAGCGCGGGTTCGCGCTCTGCCGACGGCAGCGGCAAAGGCAGGCCGCTCAACGCGCCGGTTGGGCTGTGCAAGGGGGCAATCCCCAGCAGCTGCACATCCGCTCCCTCGATCCGGAATTGCGCCAGCGCGGGGCCAGCTTGCGGCAGCGGCATCACCTTGGCGCCATCGGTGGCAGCATGTTCAGCCAGCCCCGTCAGCCCGTACCGGCCCAGCGCGGCGGCCGGTTTCAGGTTAGGACCGCGATCCCCGACCCCCCAGAACACGCCATCGGGATCGCCGGGCATCTGCGCCAGCCCCGATGTCAGGCTGCGCGTCAGCCGCATCGTGCCGCGCGGCATCGGCAATTCGGCCAGCAACGGATCGTGCCACGCCAGCCGCTCAATCCTGACCATGTCGGTCAATGCGCTTCCATCCGGCCCAGTGTGCGAAAGAAGAATGCGGTAGACCACCCGATCAGCACCATGCCAAGGATCGACTGGAACGCGCCCAGCAGCCGCCAGGCCGGATCGATATGGGTATCGTTATAGCCGACCGTGGAATAGCTGATGGTCGAGAAATAGAGCGCGTCTTCCAGTCCGGCGATCGCGCCCGTACCGAGGTAGACAAAGGCGAAGGCCCAGATTTCCAGACCGTGCAATGCCAGGATTGCAACGACCACCCCCAATGTAAAGGCGACCCCACGCGGGCTGAGCGGAGCAATCCGCCGCAGCCGTTCCGCTGCGGTTTCGCCGCGAACGGCGCGGGCCAGGCTGAACAGTCCCAGCCCGTGGATCACGACGCACAATACCGCCATCGCGCTGGATACCGCAAACTGGATGGCCAGCTGCGACATCCGGATCAATCGCGCAGCAGATCGTTGATCGCCGTTTTGGCGCGGGTCTGGGCATCGACCGTCTTGACGATCACCGCGCAGTATAGCGACGGGCCGGGCGAACCGTCGGGCAGCGGCTTGCCCGGCATCGAACCGGGCACGACCACGCTGTAGGGCGGGACTGTGCCGATATGAATCTCTCCGGTGGCGCGGTCGACAATTCTGGTCGATGCACCCAGATAGACCCCCATGGACAGCACCGCACCTTCGCAGACGCGGACCCCCTCCACCACTTCGCTGCGTGCGCCGATGAAGCAATTGTCCTCGATCACCACCGGGCCGGCCTGCAGCGGCTCCAGCACGCCGCCGATCCCGACCCCGCCAGACAGGTGAACGTGTTTTCCGATCTGTGCGCAGGATCCCACGGTGGCCCAGGTATCGACCATAGTCCCTTCGCCAACATGGGCGCCGATGTTGACGAAGCTGGGCATCAGGATCACGCCTTTGCCGATAAAGGCGCCGCGGCGCGCCACCGCACCCGGAACCACCCGAAACCCCGCAGCACGAAAGCGGTTTTCGCCCCATCCGGCGAACTTCGACGGCACCTTGTCAAAGGCCGGTGCCCCGCCGGCACCGTTCTCGACCAGCACGTTGTCGTTCAGCCGGAAGCTGAGCAGTACCGCCTTCTTGAGCCATTGATTGACCTGCCAGTTGCCCTTGCCATCCGGTTCGGCGACGCGGGCTGTACCGTTGTCGAGCCGTTCGAGCGCGGCGTCGACCAAATCGCGAACATCGGCGCTGGCCGGGGTAACGCTGTCACGCGCGTCCCACGCGGCTTCGATGGCGGCGGCGAGTTCGGTAGCGGACATGGCGGACATCGGGCAGGCTCCGGCAAGAAGGGTTCGCCGTCGCCTATCGCCTCACGTCCGTATTGCCAAGCTACATCCCGGCTTTGCGTGCGAACTCGGCCGCCCGGTCAACTAGCGGCTGAACCCGGTCTGACATCGCCTTGGCATGGGCGGAACTGGCCGTACCGTCGATCACCCGCTTCTTGATGCCCTGCATGATCCCGGCAAGGCGGAAGAAATTGTACGCGAAATACCAGTTCATGTCAGGAACCGATGTCCGTCCGGTTTTCTCGCAATAACGCGCCACCACCTCGTCAAGTTCGGGAATGCCGAGCGCCTTGCGGTCCAGATCCTGCACGCCGGAACGGCCGCCGTTATCAGTGACCCAGGCCATGGCGACGTAGGAGAAGTCACCCAGCGGATCGCCAAGGGTGGAAAGCTCCCAGTCGAGCACGGCCAGCACTTCGGGCCGGTCTTTTGCCCAGATCATGTTGTCGATCCGGTAATCGCCGTGCACCACGCTGACTCTGGTCTGCTCGGGCAGGGTGGCGGGCAGCCAGGCAATCAACTGTTCCATATCCGGCATCAGCTCGGTTTCGGACAGCTTGTATTGCTTGGTCCAGCGATCGATCTGCCGGCCGAAATAGTTGCCTGGCTTGCCAAAAT
>JAFLDC010000388.1 GCA_017302775.1 Sphingomonadales bacterium | reverse complement strand
AGCATGCCGACTTCGATATAGTCGCCGGGCTGGATGTCGGCTGGCAGCAAGAACGGCCCTTCCATGTAATCCGCGTCATCGCAGGTCGGTCCATAAAAGGAGAACGTCCCCAAGGCATCGACCCGCCCTTCGGCCAGGCCTTTCACCGGGAAACGCCAGCCGACATGCGCCGCGTCGTAAAGCGCGCCATAGGCCCCATCGTTGATGTACAGCTCGTCTCCGCGGCGTTTCTCAACCCGTACGATCATCGAGTTGTATTCGGCGCAAAGGGCACGGCCTGGCTCGCACCAGAGTTCCGACGAATAGGACACCGGCAGCGATTCAAACGCGCGATGGATCACCCCGAAATAGTCTTCCAGCGGCGGTGGCTCCATCCCCGGATTGATCGAGGGGAACCCGCCTCCGACGTCGACGATATCAACCGTGACCGCGGCATCGACAATGGCAGCGCGGACCCGCTCGATCGCCTGGACATAGGCAAACGGAGTCATCGCCTGGCTGCCAACATGAAAGCAGACGCCAAGCCAGTCAGCAACCTGGCGAGTCGCCTGAAGCAGTTCGCCCGCGTCGGCCAGGTCGATCCCGAACTTGGAAGCGAGGCTCAGCTCCGAATAGTCCGACGATACCCGCAGACGCACACACAGCCGCAGGTCGTTGGCAGGCGTGCCATCTTCAGAGCTGGTCGCGGCGACGATTTTGGCCAGCTCTTCCTGACTGTCGAGGCTGAAAGTGCGAACACCGTGATCCTTGTAAGCCTCAGCAATCGCTGCCGCCGGCTTAACCGGGTGCATGTAGCACAGCACGGCTTGCGGCAGGGTTTCACGCACCAGCCGCACCTCGGTGATCGAAGCGACATCAAAGTGTGTGATGCCCGAGGCCCACAGGATCTTGAGCAGATCGGGCGAGGGATTGGCCTTCACAGCATAGAGCGACTTGCCCGGGAACTTCTCGGTAAAGAAGCGGGCGGCGCGCGCGGCAGCGTGCGGGCGATTGAGGATAACGGGTTCGTCGGGCGCGAGCGCGCGAACTACAGCCGGTGCGTCAGGATAGCTGTGCAATTCAAGGGACCCCCAAACGGTAGTTTCACACAAGCAGCCTTGCGGTTTGGAAGTCCCCATGGGGCTGCGGAGGGTCGCTATAAAGTTTCGCGCCTTAACTGCAAGTGAAAATCAGCCCCGCATGAGATGCTCTGCAACGGCCCGGTAGGCGGGCAAGGACGTGGGATCAAAAGCGGTGTTGGCAGCGATCGGGTGCGAGCCAAATCGGGCAATCGTCATCTCGGCCGCGGGATCGACATAAATTGCCTGCCCATGGATCCCCCGTGCAGAAAAAGAACCATGATTTCCGTGCATTAACCACCACTGACTGCGATAGGACCCATCCGGAAGATACGCATATCCGGCCTTGGCAAAGGCATCCTTGGCGCCTCCTGCACGGATCGAATCGAGCGCGGCGGATGGCACGATCTGGCACCCGTTTGCCGTACCGTCGCACCGCATCACTTCACCGAATCGCGCCATGTCGCGAAGCACTAGATTAAGGCCTCCCCCAGCGAAGGGCATCCCGGTCGAATCGGTCAGGAAATCGGCATCCTGCTCCATACCGAGCGGCCCCCAGATTCGGCGCGCCAGCACCCTATCGAGTCGTTCCCCTTCCGTCCGCGCGACCAACCAGCCGAGCACCTCCGTATTACAAGTGCGGTACGTGAACCGTTTCCCGTGATCCCCCGCCTTGGCAATCGTCGGGAGATAGTCATAGACGGAGTCAGGCCCGGCATAGCCCGGCAAACGCGGAGTGAGCCCCAGGGCGTTGCTCATCGCCCCGATGCCCGAGTTTGGATCGGTGTATTCTTCCGAAAAATCGAGAGCAGTGGTCATGTCCATGACTTGCCGCAGCGTAGCGTCCGCAAAGCCGCTGCCGACCAGTTCAGGAATGAGTTCACTCATCGGCGCAGCGGGGTCGAGCCGCCCTTCAGCTATCAGCATTTCTGCCAGCGTGCCGACGAAGCTTTTTGTCACGGAAAATGCGATATGCGGGGTATCCCGGCGGGTGACGCCCAAATAGCGTTCATAAACGATCTTTCCGCGGTGCATCACCAATATGGCGTCGGTGAAATTCACTGCGAGCGATTCCGCCCAGGTCAGGCTGCGCCCATCGTCCAGCGCCGTGAAGCGCACCCCATCAATATCATCGCGCAAGGCAACCGGCAGTTCGGTGATTGCCCCTTGTCCACGGCCAACGCGCGCCGTCGGCAGAAATTCCCGCATGTGAGAATAGGCGTATCGATGCATCGGGAAACGCATATGGTCTGCCCGCGCCCAGGCCAGACGCTTGTCTGCGGCAGGCGGCAATCCTTCCATCCATCCCATCGTGACCGGATCAGAGGTGGCGGCATCCAACACTTGGCGCGGCTCGGTCATGGCTCAGAACTGCACAGTCGGTGCGGCAGTGACGGCTGCACGTTCATCTGCTGCAATGTGCGAAACGTCGAACGGTTTGAATCCGAAGGCGCTGGCGAACATCACTCCGGGGAAGGCGGCAATCGCCGTGTTATAATCAGCGCTTGCAGAGTTGAGCGTGCGCCGCGCCGCAGCCAGCTTGTCCTCCACATCGGCAAGTTCCCCTTGCAGTGCCTGAAAATTGGTGTTGGCCTTGAGGTCCGGATAGGCCTCACCCAGCGCGAGCAGACCTTTGATCGCGCCGCTCAACTGCTGCTCCGATGCCGATGAAGGCGCGCTGACCGCCTGGTTGCGCGCTGCGATTACCGAATCAAGCGTCGATTGTTCATGCGCGGCATAGCCCTTCACCGTCGCAACCAGATTGGGAACCAGTTCGTGCCGCTGACGCAGTTGGACATCGACGTCATTCACCGCCTGATTACAATTCTGGCGTAAGGCGACCATGCGGTTATAACTCGCGATGGCCACCACCGCGGCGAGCGCGACGATGACAAGGATCAACAGCACAAAACTCATGTCTGACGCTCCGCAGATATATTGGGCTGAGGGAGCTTATCCCCTGACTGCAGCCATGCAAGCACGATGATCGAGCGACCCGATCCCGCTGCGTTGATGGCCGGACCGCTGGGTCAATGGCTGACGGCTCAAAATGCCGAGAGAGAGGCCGTAAAGGCCAGAGCTGCGCGGATCACAATGACCGGTGTTGCTGCGGCGGTCGGTGTGGCGTTTCTGATAGCCATTGCTTCGGGAGAGGCAGGAGCGGCGCTCAAGGTCGGGCTGATCATCGGCGCACTCGGCTTCGGCATCGCCTACGCTTCCAAGCGGCCGATGATCACGAAGCTGAAAGGCGGTGATCGACGGCGCCGCGGCGCTGCGAGCCGGGCAGGCCGGGCGCCTGGTGGGCGTGGCGGGCTGGAACC
>JAFLDC010000387.1 GCA_017302775.1 Sphingomonadales bacterium | reverse complement strand
GTCGGCGTGGCAGAGGATATCGCTGGGGGTGCAATCTACCTCGCCAGCCGGGCGGGCGACTATGTGGTCGGCACCACGATCCCGATCGACGGCGGCATCGTCAACGGCTGGATCCCGGAAGTGTTCAACGATCCGTCAGGGCATTGAGGGAAAGCTGCTGATGCGGGCTCCGGTCAGGACAGTCTGCCACCGCTAGGGCGCCCGGAAGGTCACCAGCCACCAATCGGGTGGCGCCCCGACCCGGAAAGGAATGCCGCCTGATCCAAGCCCGGCCGTGACGATCACGGTTCGGTCCTGATCATGCACCAGCCCGCATTGATAGCGCGGGTTGAAGACGTGATAGCCCAGGAGCGGTGCCAGTGAACCGATCACGGGAAAGACAACCTGGCCGCAGTGCGTGTGCCCGGCCAGCACCGTGCCGACTGCGGCAGGCAGCCGTGGTGCCAGATCGGGTGAGTGCGTGACGGCCAAGGGGATTCCCGTCAGGCCCTGTGCCGCTGCAAAAGTCGCTGCGATATCGTCATGAGCAGTGAAGCCGTCGTCGATCCCCATCACCACCAGCGGGCCGCGCTGCACCGCCGCATTCGCCAGCACCGTAATTCCGGCCCTGGTAAGGGCGGCGTTGACCGCAGGCAGGTCGGTCCAGTGATCATGATTCCCCGGAGTGGCGATCACGCCATGCGCCGCCCGCAATCCGGCCAGCGGAGCAACCAGATCGTCGGGATTGGTCTTGATCTTGCCGCGATGGCCGTTGACGAAATCGCCGGTGATCACCACCAGATCGGGACGCGTCGCATTGACAGAAGCAACAATGGCGTCGAGCCGTTCACGCTGCATGGCGCGATTGCCGAAGTGGATGTCTGAGAGCAGCGCGACCCGGAACGGGGGTTGCCCGGACGGATAGGCGGGCACAACAACCGCTGCTTCGCGCCTGATCGGATCCGATTTCGCCTCGATCAGACCGTAGGCGATCAAGGCACTGGCTGCGGCTATCGCTGCTACAAGCAACCAAACTGCGATCCGCGCCTTTCGCACCGGCTAATCCTTCATCAGCCCGCGCACGAACCCGATCAGCCCGGTCTGGCGCGCGCGCTTCATGCGTTCGGCGTGAAGGATTTCGCAGACCTGGACATAGCAGGCTTCGACATCGTCGTTGACCACGACGTAATCATAGCCATCCCAGTGGCTGATTTCGGCGCGGGCGCGGTCCATTCGGGCTGCGATCACTTCGGGGCTGTCCGTCCCGCGCCCGGTCAGGCGGCGGTGCAGCTCTTCCAGACTGGGCGGGAGGATGAACACCCGGACCACGTCCTGCTGGTCTTTCTGATAGAGCTGCTGGGTACCCTGCCAGTCGATATCGAACAGAAAATCATGCCCTTCCTTCAAGGCGGCGCGGATGTGGGCCTTGGGTGTGCCATAGGAATGGCCGAAGACCGTGGCCCATTCATAGAATTCATCCTGTTCGACCATCCGGTCAAACTCAGCCTGGTCGACGAAATGGTAATGCGTGCCGTCGATCTCGCCAGGGCGCTTGGGACGCGTCGTGGCAGAGACCGACAAGGCAATCTCGCCGTCCCGTTCCAGCAGCATCCTGCTGATCGTGGTCTTGCCTGCCCCGGACGGTGAGGACAGGATGAACATCAGGCCGCGGCGCTGAAGGGTGTCATCGGATTGCTTGCTGGCGTGAGGCATGTGCGCTGATGGCGCAAGGTGGGGGTGCAAATCAACCCTTGGCTTCACCCTTTTGTGCCTGCCTGGCGACGGCCTTGCGCCCGCTCTCACGCGCTGCGGTCTTGCCCCGGCGGCGATCGTAAAGCGCTTTTGCCAGCAGCCCGCCGCCCACCAGAATCGCGCCGGGCACCGATCGGGTGGCGATCCGGGCCACGGCCGTGCCGACCAGGGTTTGCGCCATGGACCGTCCCTTGATCAGATTGCCGGCCTTGTCCGGGCTGTATTTCGTGCCGAGCACCACCCGTTCCACCGCGTGGCGCAGCAGCCGCCCACCGCCGCGCAGCGCCAGATCGGCAATGATCAGATTGGTCATCGGATTGGGGCTGGGGGCCGGGCTTTGTCTGCGGCCGTTTCAAGCGCCCCCTTCGCCGCACGCTTGCCCTTGCTGACGATACCCTTGGCCATGGCTATTTCTTGCGGCCGAAATCCACCGTCACCACGTTGGAGCCATCCTCGCTGGTGGTGGCAGGGGCGTCGTTTTCGGCCTCATCGTGATCGGGCAAGTCGTCATCCGCAGTCACGGCCTGGAACTGCAGCCCGAAATCGACAGCCGGGTCAACGAACGCGGTGATGGCCGCAAAGGGCACGACCAGCTTGGACGGGATCTGGTTGAACGAGAGCCCGACCGAGAACAGATCGTCGTCAACCACGAGATCCCAGAACTTGTTCTGCAACACGATGGTCATCTCGTCCGGGAACCGCTCGCGCAGGTGCGCCGGGATATCGACGCCGGGGGCGCCGGTCTTGAACGTGATGTAGAAGTGGTGATCGCCCGGCAACATGCCGCCGCTGGCCTCCACCTGGCCGAGCACCCGGCCAACCACAGCGCGCAGGGCCTCCTGCACGATTTCGTCATAGGGGATCAGGCTATCGGGCGCGGTGTCGCTCATGGAGGGACAAGTGGCGTTGCCGCTCCGATGGGTCAAGGGCAAAGCGCTTGCACCGGTCATTTTCCAGCCTATAGCCGCCCCCATGCGGACCGCCAGAATCGCCCGAAAAACGCATGAAACCGATATCCTTGTTGAGGTAAACCTCGACGGCACCGGGTTTTATGACGTTTCGACCGGGATCGGGTTTCTCGATCACATGATCGAGCAGTTCAGCCGTCACTCGCTGATCGACATAACCTGCCGGATCAAGGGCGACCTTCACGTCGATCAGCACCACACCACCGAAGACAGCGCGATCGCGATCGGTCAGGCGATTGCCCAGGCGCTGGGCGACAAGGCCGGAATCGGCCGCTATGGCGAGGCGCATTCGGCGATGGACGAGGCGCTGAGCCGGGTTGCGCTGGATATCTCGGGCCGGCCCTGGCTGGTCTGGAACGCCCGGTTCACCCAGGAACGGCTGGGCGAGATGGACACCGAACTGTTCGAGCACTGGTTCCAGTCGATCGCGCAGGCGGTGGGAATTACGCTGCACATCGAATTGCTGTACGGCACCAACAATCACCACATCTGCGAAGGCATTTTCAAAGGCTTTGCCCGGGCGATGCGGCAAGCGGTTGAGCTTGACCCGCGCAAGGCCGGTGCGATTCCATCAACCAAGGGTGTTCTTGGTGGGTAGCCAGTGCTGTCTGCGGCGGGCCGGTGATGCCCCCGCGCGAGCGGGAGAAAGATCATGGCTGAAGTCCTCGCGCTGGTTGATTACGGTGCGGGCAATCTTC
>JAFLDC010000386.1 GCA_017302775.1 Sphingomonadales bacterium | reverse complement strand
CCTCGCATGAGCGGGCCGGCGACCACGGCCGCGCGGAGGAAACCGGGGCCGCGCCGGATCTGCCGCTTCCCTCCGCTCCCGCCTTTGGCGACGGCCCGGCCGATCCCGCTCGCCCGCCGCTGGCCGCGCTCGATCACCAATATCAGGCGCACGACGGCATTGGCGCACTGGCCGCAGTAGTTGCCGCCCAATCCGATGCCAACCATTTCCTTTACATGGCCAGGACCTGCAATGCCTACGACGTTACCGCCAGCATCGGCCTGGCCCGTGCGAAATTTTTCTTTCTGCCGGCGGAATCCGACCTGATTTTTCCGCCCTTCATGTCCGAAACCGCCGTCGGCGAAATCCGTGCGGCCGGCGGCCGCGCCGAACTGCTGATGCTGCGCGGCCGGGGCGGACACCTCGACGGACTGAATGTCATCGATCAGGCACGCGCGCCGATTGTCGACTTTCTCCGTTCCGACTGACTCCCCACCTTCGTGGGGTTGGCAGGCCGACGTGGCCGGCCTATAAATGGGTGGTCAGCATCAGCAAACACTCGGGAGAACAGCATGACTCCGCAACGCCAGGTTTTCACCCTGCCCAGCTTCACCACCACCTCGGGCCGGACCTTGAAGAACGTCCGGGTCGGCTACGAAACCTACGGCACGCTCAATGCCGCGCGCGACAACGCCATCCTGATCTGCCACTATTTTTCCGGCACCGCACACGCCGCCGGCAAATACCGGGAAAGCGATCCGCTCCCCGGCTGGTGGAACGCCGCCATCGGTCCCGGCAAAGCCATCGACACCGATCGCTACTTTGTGGTGAGTAGCGACAGCCTCTGCTGCGTCAAGGTTTTCGACGGCCAGGTGGTCACCACCGGCCCGGCCAGCATCGACCCCGAAACCGGCAAACCCTACGGTCTCGACTTTCCGCTGGTTTCGGTTGCCGACATGGTGCATGTACAGAAAGCCCTGCTCGACCATCTGGGCATTGGCAAGCTTGCCGCCGTTGCCGGCCCCTCGGCAGGCTCGGTCAAGGCCATCCAGTGGGCGGTCGAATATCCGCAAATGGTCGAGCGCGTCATTGCCGTCATTTGCCCCGGCCTGGTGTTTACTCCCTATCAGCGCAGCGTGATGGAATCCTGGTGCGCCCCGATCCAGCTCGATCCGGCCTGGAAGAACGGCGCCTACGATCTCAAGCAACAACCGCTTGCAGGCATGACCGAAAGCTTCCGCCAAACCTTCCTGTGGGCGATCAGCCCGGCCTGGGTGGAGCGGATGATCGGTGAGGGCTGGGCTGACCCGGCGCGCGACCCGGCGGCTTCGATTCACCACCAGTTCAAGTCCTACGCCGGCATTGGCGCCCTGGCGGCGATGAGCACGCCGCTATGCGACGCCAATCACGTGCTCTACATGGCACGCGCCGGCAGCACCTACAATGTCCAGGAACGCATCGGCGCAGCACGCGCCAAGTTCCTGTTCATTCCGGCGGAGTCCGATCTGCTCGCCCTGCCCTCGCGTTCGCAGGAAGCCGTCGAGGTGATCCGCGCCGCTGGCGGACGCGCCGAATTGTTCACGCTCAAGGGGGATGGCGGGCATTTCGACGGTCTTTACCTGATTGGCCAGGCGAGCGCAGCCATCCAGAATTTCCTGACTTCGCCATAACCGGCGGGGCCAGGTCAGTTCAACGCCTTCAGATAATTGCTGAGGAAGGCCCGCGTCCGCGGCTGTTGCGGGGCGCCGAACAGCGCCTCGGGCGGCCCCTGTTCAACGATCTCGCCCTGATCCATGAAAATCACCCGGCTGGCCACCTCGCGAGCGAAGGACATCTCGTGCGTCACCACCAGCATGGTCAGGTGTTCCGCCGCCAGTTCGCGCATGGTCAGCAACACCTCGCCGGTCAGTTCGGGATCGAGTGCCGAAGTCGGCTCGTCGAAGAGGATGATGTCCGGCGCCATGGCCAGCGCCCGGGCAATCGCCACCCGCTGCTTCTGGCCGCCGGAAAGCTGCGAGGGGTAATTGTCGGCCTTGTCGGAAAGACCGACCTTGGCCAGCAATTGCCGCGCCCGCTCGATTGCCGCCGCGCGCGGCATCTTGTTTACGGTCAGCGGCGCCTCGATCAGATTGCCGAGTACGGTCCGGTGCGGGAAGAGGTTGAATTGCTGGAAAACCATGCCCATCCGGGCGCAGATCTGGCGGCAGGTTTTCTCCGACGGGTAATGGCAATGCCCGGCGGCATCGGTGCTGGCCAGCGTTTCGCCTTCGATGACGATCTGGCCGCGGGTGATGGTCTCCAGACGGTTGAGGCAGCGCAGGAAGGTACTCTTGCCCGAGCCGGAAGGCCCGATAATCGCGACTACCTCGCCGCGCGTCACCGTCAGCGATACCCCCTTGAGCACCTGCAGTTCCTTGAACGATTTGTGAATATCGCTCGCTTCGATGATGTTTTGCGGCAACCCGTGCATCGCCTGCTCACTCATAGACCGCATAGCGTTTTTCCAGCCAGCGGAACAGCCAGGTCAACAGCAGGGTCATCACCAGATAAAAAGCGGCAGCCACAATGAAGGGCGAAGTCGTCGAATCGCGCTGCACGATGATGCGCGCGCTCCGGAGCAGTTCGGTCATGGTCAGCACGTAAACGATGGAGGTGTCCTTGACCAGGGTGATGGTCTCGTTGCTCACCGGCGGCAACACGCGCTTGATCATCTGCGGCAGGATGATGCGGCGCATGGTCTGCGGGTAACTCATGCCCAGCACCCTGGCGCCCTCGTACTGGCCACGGTCGATCGACTGGATGCCGGCGCGGAAAATCTCGGCGAAATAGGCGGCGTAATTGAGCGCGAAGGCCAGAATGGCCGAGGAATAGTCATCGAGACGCACGCCGACATAGGGAATGTTCGGCAGCGCGTAGTAGATGAACAGCAGTTGCAGGATCAGCGGCGTACCGCGCATCAGCCAGATATAGGTCGACGTCGCCCCGGCCAGGGCCTGCCAGCGCGAGAGGCGCAACAGCGCACAGGCCAGCCCGAGCGGAATCGACAGCACCAGGGTGATCAGAAAGATCTGGAGCGTCAGCCAGGCACCCGGCAGGATCTGCCAGAAACCGTCGAGGTAATACTGCATCGGCGGTCAGCGCGACGCCCGCCGGGGGTTCCCGGCGGGCAAACGGCTTACTTGACGATGTTCTGCCCGAACCACTTCTTGGAAATTTCGGCGGCGGCGCCGTCCTTCTTCATCGCGTCCAGCGTTTTGGTCAGCGCCTCGAGCAACGCGGCCTCGTCCTTGCGCACGCCGACGCCGTATTCCTCGGTGCCGAAATGCTCGTTGAGAATGGCGAACTGGCCCGGTTGCTTGTTCATGTAGTAACGCCCCACGATCTCGTCGACCACCAGCGCATCGATCCGCCCGATTTCC
>JAFLDC010000385.1 GCA_017302775.1 Sphingomonadales bacterium | reverse complement strand
TTTCCTCTGCGAGGTCGGGAGCGCAACGGCCTGCCGCAGGCCACGTGAGCTTGGACAGGCTGGAAGAATTCGGATTCGCCGAAGGGCCAACACGGCTCGTACTACCGGAATTCCTCGTGCGCCCACGGATCGGTCTCGCACCGCTCCAGAGCATTCGTTGGACGTTGCAACCCACGGAAGCGATGGAGCCGGAAATCCGGCGTCACGCGCTTGTGCTGGTGGACACGACCGCATCGGGACTGGAACACGTCGTCGACAGCGGTGCCTACGCCTATACCCTGTGGGGCCGTCCCGATATTCGACGCATCCAGATCCGCCGTGAAGATTGGTGCCTCGTCCGACATGGCAGCGGGATCGAGCACACCATCGTGTCGGAAGCCGATCTCGAACATCTGCGTATCCTCGGCGCAGTCTGCGGGTGGATCAATCCGCCCTGAGCTATGGCGCAGTGGTGGGGACGGTGCCATATCGATACGGCGAGCAGGCGTAGGCAGGACCGTCGGTTAAACGGAGGGGGCATGGAGCAAATGAAGTCCGGATGGGTCGCCAAGGGCATCGCCTTCAGCGTGATCTATTGCGCCGCCTATCTGGTGGCCTGGTATCACTCGCTCGACCAATGGTTCCTCCCCACAGGTTTGCGAGTCGCAGGCTTACTGCTGCTCCCCTATCGCTACTGGCCCTTTCTGTTCTTGGGCGATGCGGCAGGCTTGCTTGAAATCCGAGTGCCGAAAGCTGATCGATACGGAGCGCTATGGGCTTATCTGAGCCCTTTCCTGCTCGCTCCTCTGATCTCGATCGCCCCGGCCATACTCAGAACCCGCCTGAAGCGTTTCTACGGCGATGTGGCCTGGCTGCCGCTGGTGATCATTGCCATTTCGTTCTGGTCATCTCTTTGCAAGATCGCGGTGAACTATGCATTGTCTGGCCCTACCGTGCCTGATCTTCCAGAAACTCTTGGAAAATATGTCGTTGGCGATTGCTTCGGAATATTACTCGTCTACCCTCCTATTCTGATCTGGCGCGGCAACCATTCAGATGGATTTGACAGACGGAAATTCATCATCGACACATCAGTTTTGGCTGGCACGATGATTGTCATATTGCTGACCACACTGCCACTCAAATCAAATACTCCATTAAAGCAATTGCTTCTCGTGGCTCCAATGCTCCCGGTTGCACTTATCACACTAGTGCATGGTTGGCGAGGCGCAGCTATCGGCATCACTTCGGCAAATCTATTGATAGGCGTATCTCTCCGCGAAATTTATTCACCAGCGGCCTATGACCAGCACTCATTTTTCACGCAGATTAACATTGCGGTTTTTTGCATTTCTCTTTTAGAACTTGGCGCCATGATCTCGAAACTCTACGAGCGCGCCCGTCGCTTAGGGATCGCGGAGTCGCATGCTCATGCGCTCGCGCAGTCGAGCTTCTTGTCGTCCGAACAAAGCCTCAAAGACAAGCTGAAGTACATGGCACAGATGCAAATGGGCTTCGACGAATACCGAAGAAAGCTCATCGTGCATCTTCGCGAATCCGGGCACTACGCCGCCGCCATGGAACTCAATGCCGAAGGCGTCGAGCAGATGGCTTGGTTCGAGCGCCAATCCGCAGCGCTTTACCCCCTTCAACTTGAGCGCCAAGGGCTGTACGCCGCCTTGCACTCGCACGCGTTCTCCGAATTGTGGGCAGGCGATGCAGAAGTCATGTTGCTGGTCAAGGGACAACCGAAGTCACTATCGCTGGATCTTCAGCTTTCCGCTTACCGCTGCATCTGCAACAGCTTTGCGTTGCTGTCGGAATGCGCCCCCGACCTGCTCAAGGTTCGTGCTCGGGTCTGGCGCTATCGCGGACACAGAGGCATCGCGGTCTCGATCATCGGCCGGGCGACCAAACACCAAGAATCCAGCAGTTCTAGCACGCTCGCCGCGCTGGAGCTAGAGGGCCGCGTGA
Source organism: Sphingomonadales bacterium (assembly GCA_017302775.1). Next base: position 1,462 of record JAFLDC010000385.1, on the reverse strand, counting down.
AAGCTCACAATGGCGCAGTAAGTCGCCGATCGGCCTGTCGTATCAATCTCTTCATGTCGGAAGTCGACATCGAATTGGCACCTATAACCGGAAGAGTCGAAATCAATCGCGCCTCGCTTTAAGCAGTGCATGAGATCAACGCAAATGACCATTGGCACCGCAATCTTTGCGAAAGTTTGCAGTGCTAACTTTACAGCCCGCGTTGCTAATCCCCTGCGGACTTTTTCGACGGTATCACCGGAGTCTCTGAAGTGCCGTGCCGCTATCCGTTGATCAGAAAGATTCCACCGCCCTGAGCTTCATACCGCAGCAGTCGTGCTGCCTCATCGGCTCTGCTCATAGCCGGCTTCATCGGCAATGCGCTGCCGTAGGGCGCGGTCGTAGGCGACCCATGCTCCGTCAGGCGACTCTTGCCCGTTGCTTCCGGATGGGCTGCCTCATCACCCGACCGACGCCCCGTTCCCCCAAAGCCGCACTCGTCGAGGCTGCGAAATGCGTCGACCCAAGCGAGACTCCCGCTTCATGTCGTCGCATTGCGCCGGTTGTAAAATATGCCGGCCGCAGAAAGCGGCTTTCCAACAACATGGAGCTTTATGAGCCAGAACCTGCTCTCTCTGACATTGACCGACGCCCAGGTGTCGGATATCGACAACGCGCTTTCGACCCTTGAAACGGCGCTGTCGGGTTTGATTTCGCTGACGCCGGACCAGCGTCGCGGTTTGACCAAGATGGGTCCGAAGTCCGAAGCGTTTTGCCGCCAGGCGCTGACCGTGCTGGCGGAAAATCCCCAGGTGATTCCGCCAAGCGTGGATTTGAAGGAAGCGCAGGCGGATCTGGCGGCATTGGACAGGTTGCGTCCGCGTCTGGCACGCCTGCAGCGGCTGACCGAGCGGGCGGAAGATACCGACGTGGCCCTGGGCAGTGATGTGATGGCCCTTGCGCTGGAGGGCTACGCGCTGCTCAGGGTGGCTGGCCGCAACCAGGGTCTGGAAGGGCTGCGCAAGGAATTGTCTGCCCGGTTTTCGAAGTCCGCCGCTCGGGCGTCGACGCCGGAAGGTGGGACGTCGACCCGCGCCGAGACCTGACCGACCCAGTCGGCGCCGCGTGTGCAGCTCGAATCTGCGTCGCTGGCCCTCTGAACCGCAGCGGTAGGGCTGGCAGCATCAGCCTTGCGGTACGGAAGCCCCGGTTTTGCACCAACCTGGTGCAGTGCCGGGGCTTTTTGCTGCGGCGGTCCGGCCCGGGACGGCTCGTTTGCGGCTCGATGCTTCAGCGTGTTTCGCTTCGGGTCACCATCGTCGAGGCTTTCTGCCGCTATGGCGCCGCGCTTCGCTTCACGACCGCGGTTCGTGGACCGCGGCTTTGGAGGATTCGAAGCGACAGTTGCAGCTTTCAGCATCGTTGCCGCACCCGTCTGGTGCGACCACCGCGGAAAAGACCTGACAGTTCGAGTCTTCGATTC
>JAFLDC010000384.1 GCA_017302775.1 Sphingomonadales bacterium | reverse complement strand
TCCACTACCACGAATGGCCGGCGCAGGCGCAGCACGTTGGCCAGCGAGTAGAGCGTTGTGCGTTCCGCGCCTTCTCCTTCGGTCAGCAACTCATCGCGCTGCGTGGGCGACAGATTGTCGAAGTGATGCATCAGCGCGCCGCTGGACTGATACACCTTGCGGCACTCTTCCTCTTCCACCTGGAATGCCTGCCGCGTGGCAACGATCACCGTGGTCGATGTGTCCAGCGTGGCGCGGGTGACGCTCTTGGCCTCTTCGAGATCCAGCACCGTGATCGGGCCCGCCTCGCGCAGCGCTGCGTGGTAGGGGTGGCCGCGATCCTTCAGTGCCTTGATTGTCTGCTCACGGATCGGCTTGCTGGGCACCAGCCACAGAATCACGCTGTGTTCCGTGCGCAGCAGATGGGTGTTGATGTGCTGCACGCTTTTGGCCGCCAGCCAAGTCTTGCCGCCACCGGTGGGTACGCGCAGGCAGAAGTACGGCATGTCGGCCGGGAAGCCCGACAGTGGGTTGTACGGGTTGCCGCGCCCCCACAGGCGTTCGGTGGTGGCGGTAAAGGCAATCGAGGGCGACGGCAGCTCGTGGCAGGCCTTGAAATAAGCTTCCACGCTGTCGAGCACTTGCTCTTGATAGATTTTCGGTGCGAATCCGGACATGGCTTACACCTCCAGCGCGTAAGGGGTTTGCTTGAAGGTGATGCCCTCACGTGCAGCGCGCCCCCCCATGCGATTGGCGGCGGCGTAGATCACTTTGGGCCCGGCGAACTTCGGCAGCACATCGAACACCGGGCCGGTGAGCACGTTGCCGCCGCCAACGGCCTTATCCTTGAGGATGCCGTTGTAGAGCAGATAGATGGCGCGGCCTTCGTGCACACCCAACAGCGGCGAATCGGCTGTGCCGGTGAAGCCAGTGCCGGTTTCCGCGAACCAGACGAACTCGGCCAGTTGCCCGAATTTCACGTCGCTGCGGATTTTGCCGTCTGCGTCGAACAGCGGTTCGGCGGACAGGCGGCAGAACTGGAAGCCGCCGCCGAGACCCTCTACGGCTTGGCCTTTGGCGTTGGTGTAGCCGCTGGAGATGCGCTTAACGCGTTCGACGGTAAGGCTGGTAGCGATACCTTCATCCATTTCCACCAGGATTGATTTACGGTGACCGCCATCCTCCGCGTTCTGCTTGAGCACGGCGTGCCCCGTCGTTCCGGAACCAGCGAAGCTATCGAGAACGAGGGAATCCGCATCTGTTGCTATTTGCAGAATTCGCTGAATCAAAGCTGTCGGCTTTGGAGTAACGAAAAGATCGCTGGATGCTCCCAAATTCAAAATCTGGCTGATTTCCTGCTTTGAATGGCGCGTGCTACCGACCTCCTGCCAAGGCCACAACGTTCGGGGAACAACACCATCTTTTACATCTGTGAGGAAACGTTTAATTCCAGGACGATTGCTACCAGTCTTACCCCACCAAATTCGATTGTCCTTATCCAGTTCCCAAAATTTCTCTTCACTCACTCGCCAGTAGCTTCCTGATGGCGGACCATCAATCACCTTGCCTGAGGGAGTTTTGATCGCGTATCGGCCTTGAGCATAGAAATTGCGCGCAGCTAAGTCGCTGAGCAACCACGGGCCGCGCGGATCGTTATCGGGATTTTTGTACCGCGCAATCATTGCATCGCTGCGCGGCAGAGGATTCGGTCGCCACTTGTCCTTATTCGCGGCATACAAAACGACGTATTCGTGATCTTCACTGAGATGCCGAGCGCTATTCTTGGGGCTGTCCATCATGTTCCAGATGGCAGATGCCACGAAATTCTTCGCCCCGAAAATCTCATCCATCAGCAATCGCAGCGTCGCCACTTCGTTGTCGTCGATGGAAACGAAGATGGCCCCATCCTCGCGCAGGAACTGCTTCAGCAGTACCAGACGCGGGTACATCATCGACAACCAGCGGTCGTGCCGGTCCAGTGTCTCGCCTTCCTTGCCTACCACCTCGCCTAGCCACTTGCGAATCTCCGGGCTGTTGACGTTGTCGTTGTACACCCAGCCCTCGTTGCCAGTGTTGTACGGCGGGTCGATGTAGATGCACTTCACTTGCCCGGCATAGCGTGGCAGCAGGGCTTTGAGGGCGTGCAGGTTGTCACCCTGCACGATGAGGTTGCCAGAATCCGTCGGGCCGCAGGAGAGATCAGCTACCGATTCCAGCAGACGGAACGGCACATCCTTGTGGTGTTTGACGACGGCTTCTTTGCCGATCCAGTTTAATGTTGGCATTTGGCCAATCCTTAAGCGTCAGTTCTAGTTCGAATGCAAGTTTCTCTGCTACGGATTAGTGAAGTAAGGGATCGACGACTGGCACTTCTCGCACTCCAGAAAGAAATCCTTCTTCTGCTTGCGTAGCTTGGCGGGTTGGCCGCAGCTTCCGCAAGCCTCCTTGATCGGGCTGTTTTTTTCGCATTTCAGGCAAAAGAAGAAATACGAATAGGCGTAGCGGATTTCGATTTCGCTGCTTCCGCAATGTTTGCATTGGTGGCCGATGCCAGGTGTTGTCACTGTTTCAATCGGCGTCGTGGGCATAGCTGGAGGCGGAGCTTGTGTCGAGTCCTCCTGTTTGCGCAGTGGCGCATTTACCGCTACCAGATACTCAGCAATTTTTCGGCGATTGGTGTCCGTCAATGTTTCCTGGTTACTGGCACTATTTCGGTGTTGATTGATGGACAGGATCAGGTCAGGCACCTGGTCGGCCTTGCTTACGCCTGCGATCGGTCCGGATTGCGGCCACAGGATCACGCCGTCGTCGGAAATGGCGACGTAGATGTCGATGGGTAGTGACTCAAACAGCGCCTCATTTCTTGAGGCTCGCCCCAATGCCTTGCGGAAGAATTTTTCCTGCAGGCGAGCTTGGGTGATCGGAGAGGCAATGCCTTTCGACTGGTTGCCGTTGAACCAGCGAATCCACTGGCCATCGTCCTTGATCTGGACCTTGCCGTGCACGCTCTTGCTTTCGACAATGGCTAGGCCGTACGGGTGAATGATGAGGTGGTCGACCTGCGCGGCGTCGTCGTCTATTTGAAGGCGAATACCATTCAGGACGAGGATATCCGGAGCGTCGTCAAAAAAGCGTTTCAGGTAAAACGCCATTTTTTCCTCGGCAGCACGCCCGGCGCGGGCGAATTTGTCTTCCGAGTTGAACGGGTCGAGTTCCTTGAAGATCATCGGTAGGGTGTGTGAGGTTGATTACGTCGGCATTTTATCCCGACGACTGCGGTATCCGCAGTGGTCAGGTGTGACTTGGGGCTACTTCAGTACGTCAGCAGCTCCACATACGCCTGATAGCTGAAGCACCGATTCTTCTTCTGCCCCGTCAGTTCGACCACGATCCCCAGGCTTTCCAGAAGCTTCACCGCCGCTGTCGCCGTCGGGAAGC
>JAFLDC010000383.1 GCA_017302775.1 Sphingomonadales bacterium | reverse complement strand
CGAATTCGAGGGTGAGGGCGAAGCGGGTCATGAGATCCCACTCCTTGCATCGTCGCCCGGGGCAACGGTGCCGTGCCGGAAATCAGGCAAGGCGGCCCCCTGCATCGATTGCCCAGCCGCGCAGCAGGTCGGCGGTCGCCATCGCTGGGCGCCCGGCGCGCTGGACCAGCGTCGGCCGGATTGCGCCGCGCCCGCAGCCGATGGTGAGCTTGTCGTCCAACACTTCACCGGGCGCGCCGTGTCCTGTTGCAAGCTCTGCCGCCAGCACCTTGCAGCGTTCGCCCTGGTACTCGAACCAGGCACCGGGAGCGGGCGCAAAGGCGCGCACCTGGCGCTCGACCTGCTCGCAGTCCTGCGTAAAATCGATCCGGGTCTCGGCCTTGTCGATCTTTCTGGCATAGGTCACGCCGTCGGCTGGCTGCGGCTGCGCGGGATAGGCAGAGAGATCTTCCAGCACCGCAACGATAAGCTGCGCGCCGATCTGCGCCAATTCTTCGGTCAGCTCGCCCGCGGTCTTGCCGCCGATCGGCGTACGGCCCCCCAGAAGGACCGGCCCGGTATCAAGACCGGCCTCCATCTGCATGACATCAACACCGGTTTCAGCGTCGCCGGCCAGGATCGCCCGCTGGATCGGCGCTGCGCCGCGCCAGCGCGGGAGGATCGAGCCATGGAGGTTGAGGCAGCCATGGATTGGCGCGTCGAGCACCGCCTGCGGCAGGATCAGGCCATAGGCTGGCCGGATGCCGCACTTCGATGCCCCGTTCCGTCGCCGCCTTGTGAATCGGGGTGGGGGTCAGTTCCTTGCCGCGCCGACCGCCGGGGCGGGGGGGCTGGGTATAGGCTGCGACCACATCGTGCCCTGCTGCGGCCAGCGCATTGAGCGCCGGTACGGCAAAATCGGGGGTTCCCATGAAGATCACACGCATGGCGGCTTTGCCTTTCCTGAAAGCGCGCCCTATCTGTCAGGCCATGGCATCGCAAGAGATCGAAGCACTGACCACCGCACTGTCGCGCCTGCCGGGTCTGGGGCCGCGGTCGGCACGGCGCGCGGTGCTGTGGCTGATCAAGCGGCGCGAGACATCGTTGGTTGCCTTGCTCGAAGCGCTTGAGGCGGTACGCGGGGGGCTGGTCGAATGCCAGACATGCGGCAATGTCGATACGGCAAATCCATGCGGCATTTGCACCGATCCGCGCCGCGATTCGCGCGCGCTATGCGTTGTTGAGGATGTTGCGGACCTCTGGGCGCTTGATCGGGCGAGACTGTTCACGGGCCGCTATCATGTTCTGGGGGGGCGTCTTTCCGCGCTCGAAGGCGTCCGGCCAGAAGATCTGACGATCGCGATCCTGCTTGATCGCGTCAGCCAGGGCGGCATTGACGAGGTTGTGCTGGCGATGAACGCCACGCTGGAAGGCCAGACGACCGCGCACTACATTGCCGAGCGGCTGGACGGCTATCCCGTGCGGATTACACAGCTTGCGCATGGTCTGCCGGTTGGCGGCGAACTTGACTATCTGGATGAGGGAACCTTGGCGCAAGCGCTCAGGGCGCGGCGTCCGGTGGGTTGAGATTCGTTTTCAACACCCCTATCTGATCCCAATGGCTATTCGCGAAATACTGGAAGTTCCCGATCCCCGCCTGAAGGTGGTGTCCGAACCGGTGACCAAGTTTGACGATGCGTTGAAGACGCTCGTCGCAGACATGTTCGAAACCATGTACGATGCGCCCGGTATCGGCCTGGCCGCCATTCAGGTTGGCGTGCCGCTGCGGGTTCTGGTGATCGATCTTCAGCCTGATGATCCTGACGCCGAACCCGTGGCCTGCGACCATGATGGGCACCACCACCATCATCAGCCGACCAAGCGCGAACCGCAGGTTTTCATCAACCCGGAAATTCTCGACCCTTCCACGGAAAAATCAGTCTATTCCGAAGGTTGTCTCTCGGTTCCTGAAATCTACGCCGAAGTTGAACGGCCCTCCCGCATAAAGGCACGTTGGCAGGATATTGAAGGCAACGTGCACGAGCAGGACATGGACGGGCTGATGGCGACCTGCCTGCAGCACGAGATGGATCACCTGGAAGGCGTGCTGTTCATCGACCACCTCAGCCGGCTCAAGCGGCAGATGGCACTCAAGAAGCTGGACAAGCTGCGCAAGGCTGCCTGAGCCTGCCTGCGACAGATCCCGACGATTATTTCGCGTCGCCGCTTGCCTGCGCATGCGGCGCCAGCTAAGTTCGCGCTTCGTTCTCATCGGGATGGCGAATGGAACTGCTTGATCTGGTCTTGATACTTGCCGGTTTGGCCATCGCCGCGACTGCGGGGTGGTGGATTGGCACACGGCCCCTGGTCGACCTGCGCGGCCGGTTGGCGGCCAGTGAGGCTGAGGGCAAGGCCCTTGATGAGCGGTTCAAGGCAGCAATCCGCGATCTTGCGGCCGCCAGTGAACGGGCTGAGCGTGCCGACGATTTGATGGATGAGGTCGCCGCGCTGCGCGTACGCAATGAAACCCAAGGCGCGCGGATGGCAACGCTCGAGGCAACGTTGCAGGCCAACGCAGCGCATTTTGAAGAGCAGAAAGCAGCGCTTGTGCAAGCGCAGGACAGTCTACGCAAGGAATTTGAAGCTGCCGGTGCGCGGGTGCTGGCGCAGGCGCAAGAGACCTTTCTGGCCCGGGCGCACGAACGGTTCTCGCACAGCGAGGAAAAGAGCGCGGAACGCCTCAAGGCGCTGCTTGAACCTGTCGATTCCAGACTGAAGTCCTATGAGGAACAGGTTCAGGCGCTCGAGAAGGGCCGGGTTGATTCGTTCGGGCAGCTCGCGGGTCTGATCCAGTCGGTTCGGGACGGACAGGAAGCGGTCAAGGCTGAGGCGGCACGGCTGGGCAATTCGCTGACCAACGCGCCCAAGGCGCGCGGACGGTGGGGCGAACGCGCGCTGCAGAACGTGCTGGAACAGTGCGGGCTATCAGAGCACACCGATTTCAACCTTGAGCATGCGATGGACACCGATGAGGGGCGGTTGCGGCCCGATGCGATTGTGCATGTGCCGGGGCAAAAGAAACTGGTGATCGATGCCAAGGTGTCGCTCAATGCCTATCAGGCGGCGTTCGAATGCAGCGATGATGCCGAACGCAAGCGTCAGCTCGATCTCCATGCCAGGTCGATGCGCGGGCATATCCAGACCCTGGGGGCGAAAGGATATCAGAGCCAGTTTGAAGAAGCGCCGGATTATGTCGTGATGTTCGTACCGGGTGAGCATTTCGTGGCTGCGGCGCTGGAAAACGATCCCGAACTTTGGGATTTTGCGTTCCATAATAAAGTCTTGTTGGCCACACCTACCAATCTGGTGGCGATTGCCCGAACGGTGGCGATGGTCTGGCGCCAGGACGCCCTGGCCAACGAAGCGCGTGAAATCGGGCGAATCGGTACGGAAA
>JAFLDC010000382.1 GCA_017302775.1 Sphingomonadales bacterium | reverse complement strand
TTTGGTTCTTGCGATGGGCCTGCCTGCCGTGCCAGCGCTGGCTGGCGAGCCCGGTAGTGCTCAGGATCAGGCACGTAAGGATTTGCGTGCAGGTTCGGTTCGCCCATTGCGTGATATTGAGCGCAGGGTTTTGCCAATGATGCCAGGAGCGCAGTACCTGGGCCCTGAATATGATCCGGTGGCCCAGGCCTATCGTCTCAAATTCATCCGCGATGGCCGGGTCATCTTTGTCGATGTCGATGCCCGCACCGGCGAGGTGATCCGCAAGCTGCAGTAATTGCACCCGGCTTGACGCCTATGGGCTTTGGTCCCATTTGGCAAAAAAGCATATCTGGGGACCTACCATGCGCATCCTGATCGTCGAGGACGAGCCGACCCTCGGCAAGCAATTGAAATCCACGCTGGAGGCGACGGGCTATGCCGTCGATCTGTCTACGGACGGTGAAGATGGCCACTTCATGGGGGCGACCGAAGAATATGATGCGGTCATCCTGGATCTTGGCCTGCCCGAGATTGATGGACTGACCGTGCTGGGGATGTGGCGTAAGGAGGGGCGCAAGTTTCCGGTACTGGTACTGACCGCACGAGACAGCTGGTCAGACAAGGTTGCCGGACTGGATGCCGGGGCGGACGATTATCTTGCCAAGCCGTTTCAGACAGAAGAACTGATCGCGCGCTTGCGAGCGCTCATCCGTCGTGCTTCGGGCAATACCAGCAGCGAGCTGATTGCCGGCGATGTCAGGTTGGATACCCGTTCCGGCCGGGTCACCCTCAACGGTGAGCCTGTCAAATTGACTGCCCAGGAATACAAACTGCTGTCCTACCTTCTGCACCACAAAGGCAAAGTTGTCAGCCGCACCGAATTGATCGAACACATTTACGATCAGGATTTCGATCGCGATTCCAACACAATCGAAGTGTTCGTGACCCGCATTCGCAAAAAGCTGGGGCCAGATGTGATCACTACGATCCGCGGCTTGGGCTACAGCCTTGACGACCCGGCTGGTCCGGGACGCGGCTGACCGGTCTGTGATCGCCGGTGGCAAACACCAAGGAAACCGATCCGGCTGAACCAGGCAGCGCTGTGCATACCGGCTCGCTTGGCCGGCGCATGATGATGATCGCGGCGGTGTGGATCACCGTCCTGCTGCTGGGAGGCGGGATCGCGCTCGATCGCGCGCTGACCAGCCTGGTCACCCGCAATTTCGATGCGCAGCTGACTTTCACGCTCAATGGCATGATCGGCTCGGCAGAGGTGTTGCCCGATGGTGACCTGTGGCTGAACCGGCCGATGGGTGACCAACGGCTGCTTGAGCCCAATAGCGGCCTTTATTGGCAGATCCGCGGTGCTGGGCACGAAGACTTTGCCTCGCGTTCGCTGTGGGACCGGTCGCTTGATGTTCGGGTCGGGCATACTGACAGCGAGCCCCACCTATATGTCAGCAAACAGTTCCCGGATGAACCGCTGCGGGTAATCGAGCGGTCCGTCACCATACCGGGTTCCGATACCGAACGGCAATCCAATCTTGACGATCAGGTCGGCCGTTTCCGCTATATCCTGGTCCGCAGCTTCGCTGTGCTGGCCTTGGGGCTGTTCGGCATGGCCATGCTGCAGACCTGGCTGGGGTTGGGGCCGCTGCGCGGGGTACGGCGGGCTATTCAGCGGATGCGCAGTTCGGGTGCGAACCGTGTGACCGAGCCGCTGCCACTGGAAGTTCAGCCGCTGGTTGAAGAGCTTAACGGGTTGCTTGCGCATAGCGAGCGCCAGGCCGAAGAAGCGCGTACGCACGCTGGCAATCTTGCGCATGCGCTGAAGACGCCGCTGACTGTGGTGATGAACGCCGCGACAGCCAAGGCGCCCGATCTGGCGGACACGGTCATTCGTGAAGCGGCCGTCATGCGCCGTCAGGTCGACCACCATCTCGCCCGGGCCCGCGCCGTTGGCCGCCGGGCGGTCGGTCAATCGCGCGCCAATGTAGGGGAAAGTGCCGAAGCGGTGCTTCGCGCCGTTACTGTTCTGTATGACAAGACACGGTTCGATCTGGATGGAAACCGCGCGGCGCTCGTCGCCATCGAACGGCAGGATCTTGATGAAATTCTGGGCAACCTGATCGAGAACGCGGCGAAGTATGGCGGCGGCTCTGTTTTCGTCACGATTGATCCGACAGCCGAGGCGGAATGGTGCGAAATCTGGGTAGAGGACGATGGCATGGGCATCCCCCCGGAAGCGCGCACCCGCATCTTCGATCGCGGCGCCAGGCTCGATACCGGCAAGCCGGGTACGGGATTGGGCTTGGCGATTGTGCGTGATGTTGCGGAAATTTACGGCGGATCGGTGACTCTGGAGGAAAGCGAAGACCTTGGCGGTCTGCTGGTCAAGCTACGCCTGCCGCGGGTCAGGACTTAGGGTTGCCTGCCGCCTGCTCGTGATGGCGGATCACTTCCTCGATGATAAAGCGCAGGAACTTCTCTGAAAATTCAGGATCGAGCTGCGCGTCTTCGGCCAACCGGCGCAGGCGGGCAATCTGCCGTTCTTCCCGACCCGGATCGGAGGCGGGAAGGGCCTTGTCAGCCTTGTAAGCGCCAACCGCCTTGGTGATGCGGAACCGTTCGGCCAGGATGTGAATCAGGGCGGCATCGATGTTGTCGATCGAGGCGCGATAACCGGCGAGCACTTGGTCAGGCTGGGGCGTGGACATGTTCGTTGCGCTAGCATGCATTTTTGCGCAACGCTATTGTCCGGATTGCACTTGCCAACTGCTCGCGCCGCCGCCAATGGCTGGCAAGATGAGCGCCGATGTAATCCCCATGCGCCCGCGTGACAGCGAGCCCTCGCTGGGTCCGATCATGGCGCTTACCGCGCCGGGCATGAATGCCGTCAATCAGGTAATTCTTGAGCGGATGCAAAGCGAGATACCGCTTATCCCCGCACTGGCCGGTCATCTGATTGCGGGCGGTGGCAAGCGAATGCGGCCGATGCTGACGCTGGCGGGTGCGGCGCTGTGTGATTATCACGGCAACCGCCACCACAAGCTCGCCGCAGCGGTGGAGTTCATTCATACCGCCACCTTGCTGCATGACGACGTGGTTGATGGCAGCGAGATGCGCCGGGGCAAGGCTGCGGCCAATCTCATTTTCGGTAACCCCGCTACGGTACTGGTAGGAGACTTTCTGTTCACGCGCAGCTTCGAGCTGATGGTTGAGGACGGCAGCCTCAAAGTGCTGAAAATCCTGTCCAACGCCAGCTCGGTCATCAGCGAAGGTGAGGTGGATCAGTTGACCGCCGCACGCCAGATCGACACCAGCGAAGAACGCTATCTGAACATCATCGGCGCAAAAACCGCAGCCCTGTTCGCCGCTGCAACGCGCATCGCCGCCGTCGTTGCGGAAAAAGGCGAAGCCGAGGAACGCGCGCTGGATGACTATGGCCGCAATCTGGGCAT
>JAFLDC010000381.1 GCA_017302775.1 Sphingomonadales bacterium | reverse complement strand
GGCCGTCTGCGGTCAGCGGACAGACATCGATTTCACACCCGGCCAGCTGCCATGGCACGATGTTGGAGTGATGTTCCAGCTGGCTGAGCATGATCCGGCTTCCTGGCGGGATCAGTTGAGGAAATGTCCTGTCATCCCCGGCAGTCAGGCCATGCGCAACGAGGTTGATCGCTTCGGTTGCGCCGCGCACGAAGACGATCTCGTCTGTGCGCCCGCCGATGAATTGGGCCACCCGGTGCCGCGCCGCTTCAAAGCGCATCGTCATTTCCGCCGAGCGCGCGTAGACGCCGCGATGAACCGTGGCGTATTCCTTGCCCATCGCCAGCGCAACCGCATCGATGACCTGCTCTGGCTTATGCGCGCTGGCGGCGCTGTCCAAGTAGTGCCAGCCGTCAGCCAGGGCGGGAAAAGCATCGCGCAGGCGCACGGCTTTACCCGCCGGGCCGCTGCCAAACAGCGCCTGCCCGCGTACCGGCTGGTCGTAACCGGTCATACCAGGGCTTCCAGCGCGGCGATGGCCGCCTCGCCAAGTGCGGCCCCATCCTCGGCACCGACAAAAGCTTCGGCGACAAATGCCTGCAACATCAATCGCTTGGCTGCTTCAGGGGGAAGCCCGCGCTGCGCCATATAGAACAAGGCAGCGGCATCCAGTTCGCCCACGGCACAACCGTGCGCGCATTTCACATCGTCGGCGTGGATCTCCAGCTCGGGCTTGGCGTTGGCGCTCGCCGAGCGGTCGAGCAGCATGGCGCGGACTGATTGCGCGCCGTCCGTGCCATCGGCCCCCTTTTGCACCAGGACCTTACCCAGATAGTTGACGGTCGACCGCCGCGCCGCGACCGAGCGAACCACCTGCCGACTGATTGCATCAGGCGCGGAGTGGACAACTTGCGTAACGATTTCCAGTGTTTGCCCGGCACCGGCCAGTTGCGCGGCGCCGAACACCAGTTCAGCGCGGGCAGCGAGGTTCACCCTCAGGGTAAACCGCCCCAGACCTTGCCCAGAACTGATCAGATGGAGGGCAAACCGCCCCCCCTCGGCCACGTCCACGACCAGATCCCGCGCCCAGGCGTCGCCCTCGGCGTGGATGATAGCCATGGCGCGTTGCTCACCCGGCCCAAGCACGATCCGTTCAGCAGCCACCGGCCACAAGGGAGCCAGCGCGGCAAGATCGGCATAGCGAAAGTCCTCGTCGCGGCGGGTCGGCATGGCGCTGGCGGAGGTCATGACACAGCATCCGCAGCCGCAGCGCGGCGCGCTGCGAGGTCAGCGATCAGGGCCTGGCGCTGCGCGGTGACGCAGGCGTGAAATTCCGGCGGAGGCTGCTTCGCGCCGAGCGGCAAGGCCGCCACCATGCTCACGCCGCCACCGCTTCATAGCCGCGCTCTTCCAGTTCGAGCGCCAGTTCCGGTCCGCCGGTGCGAACGATCCGCCCGCCGGCAAGAACATGAACGAAATCCGGCCGGACATAGTCCAGCAGGCGCTGGTAGTGCGTGATCAGCAGCACCGCCTTGCCGGGCCCACGCATTACCGCGTTGATCCCGTCGCCAACCACGCGCAGGGCGTCGATGTCGAGCCCGGAATCCGTCTCGTCGAGAATCGCCAGTTTGGGCTCGAGGATCCCCATCTGAACCATTTCGGCGCGTTTCTTTTCCCCGCCCGAAAAGCCCAGGTTAACCGGGCGCTTGAGCATCTCGATGTCCATCTTGAGCAGCGCTGCCTTTTCGCGCGCCAGCTTGAAGAATTCTCCACCCGACAGCGGTTCTTCGCCGCGCGCCTTGCGCTGGGCGTTGAGGCTCTCGCGCAGGAACTGGACGAAGGACACGCCCGGGATCTCGACCGGGTACTGAAAGCCGAGGAACAGCCCGGCTGCGGCGCGTTCGTGCGGCTCCAGCGCGAGCAGATCCTGCCCGGCAAACTCAGCCGAACCTCCGGTCACTTCATAACCGGGCCGTCCGCCCAAGGTGTAGCCCAAGGTTGATTTGCCGGCGCCGTTGGGGCCCATGATCGCGTGGACTTCGCCGGCGTTGATGGTCAGCGACAGGCCCTTGAGGATGGGCTTGTCGGCCACGGTGGCGTGAAGGTCGGAAATTGTCAGCATTATTGGGCCAGTCCTGTCTGGGTCGAAACGAGCACGGCTAGATCACGATCGATCTTGCGCCGCGCCTTGACGCGCAGCGCATCTAGAAGGTCGGCCGAGGCCCTCGGGTTGTCGGCGGCTACGCGTTCATCGGTGCCAGCATAGACCCGGTTGATCTGCGGCCGGCACAACGACCGCACGGCGATCAGCGCCTCGCGCAGACTGCTGTAGGAAGCATGGGTTGCCCCGGCCGTGGCACAGGCCCGCAGGCGGCCAACCGCCTGATCGTGGGTTAACGGCTCATTGGCGGCGGCCGGGACAGCGCCCAGCGCAAGGGCAGGCGCCAGGCAGGCGGAAAGCCGCTTCATCGGCGCTCTCCCCGGATCTGGTAATGCTGGCGCCGGGCGCGGCCGCGTTCGTCGTAGCTGGCCTTCATCGCGGCGAGCACTTCGGCCACCACCGCATCCGGCTCCTCCAGAACGCGCCCCGCGGCGAAGCGCAACAGCCTTACGCCGACCGCTTCCAGGCTCTTGTCGCGCCGTGCGATCAGCGCCGGATCGCCGCCTTCGTCGATCGATACCGCGATCTTGAGCGGGTTGCAGGCAAAATCGACAATCGCCGAGCCGATCACTTGCTGGCGGGTCAGCTTGAACTTGCCGAGATTGGCCGCGATCAGCTTTTCGTGCAGCAGCTTCTGCGCCGCGGTCGGCTCCATCTTGTTACGGCGGGCCTGCTCGTGGATCGCATCGAGCCGCTTGTCCGAAATCGCCCAGCCCCGCCCGCGCTTCTGCAGTTCCGGGGCTTCGCGCTCACCGAGCGGGCGGACGGTGAGGGTTTTCTTGGTCATTTCAAATTTCCAATTCCGTCGCCCGGACTTGATCCGGGGCTTGGCCATCTTGTCCGCCTGCGCTCAAAGAACCACCCAACCCCGCGTCAAACGCGGAATAACGAATGGCAGTGGCGCAAAGGCGATTGATTTGGAGCACAGCAAGCCCAATTCAAACCGATGGTATTTCAATAAAATAAATATTGTTTATCTGATTTTCGATCAGCATTTCATGAGCAATGTCAGAAACATAGATTTGATTCATTAATGTCCTATAGGGATCTCGCCAAAAATGATATCCGTCGATCTGACTGTTATTAAATACAAAATTGACCGGATCGTCAGGATTTACCCCTTCAGGGGCAGGTGGCGCGAAAGGATCATTATATCTTCGCCATTTTTTCATAAATCCATGATCGTATTCATACAGAAAAGCATTTGTGTTTTCC
>JAFLDC010000380.1 GCA_017302775.1 Sphingomonadales bacterium | reverse complement strand
GGATGCTGACCTCTTCCGTGCTGGTCCTGATGATGAGCATCCCGGCGCTGGCGCTGTTCTATGGCGGGCTGGTCCGCACCAAGAACATGCTCTCGGTCCTGATGCAGGTCTTCATGATCGTCAGCATCGCCGCGCTGGTCTGGGTGGGCTGGGGCTATTCCATGGCCTTCACCAGCACCAATTCGCCGTGGCCGTCGCTGGTCGGCGGGCTCGACAAGGCATTCCTGGCCGGGGTTACCTCGGGCACTTACGCGGCGACCTTCTCGAACAACGTCTACCTTCCCGAATTCGTCTTCGTCGTGTTCCAGATGACCTTCGCCTGCATCACGCCGGCGCTGATCGTCGGCGCCTTTGCCGAACGCGTGAAATTCTGGCCGCTGATGCTGTTCATGGTGCTGTGGCTGACGATCGTCTATTTCCCGATTGCCCACATGGTTTGGTACTGGGCCGGGCCCGACTTCCTGCCTGATGCCAAGTCTGATACCGGCTATCTGTGGGGCCTGGGCGCGCTGGACTTTGCTGGCGGCACGGTGGTGCACATCAATGCCGGAATCGCGGGGCTGGTTGGCTGCCTGATGATCGGCAAGCGCGTCGGCTATGGCAAGGAAGCCACCCCGCCGCACTCGCTGACCATGACGATGATCGGTGCCTCGCTGCTGTGGGTTGGCTGGTTCGGCTTTAATGCCGGTTCGAACCTCGAAGCCAACGGCGTAACCGCTGTGGCCTTCATCAACACCTTCGTCGCGACGGCGGCTGCGGCTCTGGCCTGGGCGGTGGTCGAACAGATCCACCACAAGAAGCCTTCGATGCTGGGCGCGGCCACCGGGGCGGTGGCGGGTCTGGTGGCGATCACTCCGGCATCGGGTTTCGCCACGCCGATGACCTCGATCTATCTCGGCCTGATCGTTTCGCCGATCTGCTACTTCTTCGTCGCTTATGTGAAGAACAAGCTGAAGTACGACGATACGCTCGACGTCTTCGGGGTGCACTGCGTCGGCGGGATCGTCGGTGCCATCGCCACCGGCATCGTGGCCGACCCGGCGCTGGGTGGTCAGGGCTTCTTCGACTATACCCAGTTCCCGGCCGGGGTCGGCGCCTATGACATGAGTGCACAGCTTGTCACTCAGCTCAAGGCGGTGGCGCTGACGCTGATCTGGTCCGGCGGTGTCTCGGCGGTGCTGTTCTTCGCTATCGACAAGATCTTCGGGCTGCGTCCCAGCGAGGATGCCGAACGCGAAGGCCTTGACCTCACCGAACACGGCGAGCGCGCCTACAACTATTGAGCTTACCGAGATTGGCGGGGCCTGGGTTTCCTCCCTCTCCTCCTCCGGGTTCCGCCAACCCATGTTCCTCCTGCAAACATCAACTCAACGGGCCGGAGCAGCAATGCTCCGGCCCCTTTTTGACGGCTGAGCGGTCTGGCTCAGATCCCGTCCAGGCCCTTGCTGACCAGAACGTTCACCGAAACGCGGCGGTTCTGGGCCTTGCCCTCTTCGGTGGCGTTGTCGGCCAGCGGGTCGGCTTCAGCCATGCCGGTTGGGGTCAGCATCCGGTAGGGCTTCCACTTGCACTGCTGCTGCAGGTAATTGATCACGCTGGCAGCGCGCTTTTCGCTGAGCACCTGGTTATATTCTTCGCTACCGACTGAGTCGGTATAGCCGACCACCAGGATCAGCGCGTTGTCCATGTTCTCCGCCGCGCTGGCGGCAAGGCACAGCTCGTTGCGCGCCTGGGGCGAGAGATTGGCCCGGCCCGTGTCGAAATAGACATTGGTGGTGCTCTTGATGTTGTACTTGTCGATATCGCCCATCCGCCCGCGCAGCGCCTGTGTGGCGGCCGACTGTTCGGCGAACTGCTGCGCGGTGCCGTTGCGGATCATCGATGCCGTCTTGTAGTCACCGCCTTTGAAGCTGACCTGGCTGGCCAGGAGCACCGGGCCGGCCTGATTGGTCTTCACAGTAACCGGCAAGCCGTTGAGCAAGGCTTCGGTGCCCAGCTTGGTCTTGCTGCCAAACAGCCCGCCGCCACCCTTGATCTTGGTGGTTTCGTTGACATGCACAACGGTGCTGGTGCCATCGGCCGTGGTGACTTTGATCTTGTCACCGCTGCGCGCCGTGATCACGCCCTTCAGCTCCGGACCCTTGGTCATTGCCGACATGTCGGGCATGGGTTCGCCTTCGACGGTAATTGTGGAATCGGCCGGCGCTGCTTGCTGGGCTGACAGGTGGGCCGATATCGGCACGACCAGCATGCCCATTGCGGCGAGAGCGGTGAAGCGAGTGGGATTGACGCGCATGAGGACACACTCCTTGAGATGCTTTGAGACGTTCGTCCTTCGCGTGTTCAGCCAAACCTTGCGGGCAGATGAACAGCTTGCCGCGAAGTCGCCAATCTGCGGTTCGGTGGGGTGCATGCTGCGACGAACCGAACCGCTGCCATGCGGTACGGGCGAACCAAACGACGGTATGTGAGGGCGAGTCGGCGTCCCCGTAAACGCCGCGAATCAGCGGGCGAGGGCGGCTTCGCTCTGTTCCATCAAACTCTGCATGATGGCCGCGACCGGCTCCTCTGTATTGACCATGCCGACCGACTGACCCGCCATGACCGAACCGTTCTCCACGTCCCCGTCGATCACGGCGCGGCGTAGAGCGCCAGCCCAGAACTTCTCGATCTCAAGCTGTGCCTCGTTCATTTCAACCGTTCCGGCGTCAAGCAGGGCAGCGACTTCGCGCTGCTTGGCCGTGAACTCTTCGGTCCCCTTGTTCTTCAGCGCACGAACCGGGATCACCGGCAGGCGGGGATCAACCTGAACCGAAGCGACCGCAGCGCGCGCGTTGGCCCGGAAGAAGGCTTTCTTGAAATCTGGGTGAGCGATCGATTCCGTTGCGCAGGCAAAGCGGGTGCCCAGCTGAACGCCCGATGCCCCCATTTCGAGGTATGCGGCAATCATATCGCCCCGACCAATTCCGCCGGCCACGAATACGACATGGTCTGCCGCCAGTTCCGGCAGGAATTCCTGCGCGAGGACGGAGGTTGAAACGGGGCCGATATGCCCACCGGCCTCGCTCCCTTCGATTACCAGGCCGTCGGCGCCAGAGCGCAGCAGCTTTTTGGCAAGGGCCAATGTCGGTGCAAAAACCAGTACCTTGGCGCCGGCTGCCTTGATTGCCTCGACACTGCCTTTCGGCGGGATGCCGCCGGCCAGCACGACGTGGCTCACCTGATGCCGGGCGCATACCGCGATCAGATCGAACAAGTCCGGATGCATGGTGATCAGGTTGACGCCGAACGGTTGGGCGGTCAGCGCTTTGGTTGCGGCGATTTCCGCATCGAGCAGATCAGGCGTCATGGCACCGCAGGCAATCACGCCGAACCCGCCCGCATTGGAAATTGCAGCGACCAGGTTGCGTTCGGACACCCAGCTCATTGCGCCGCACAGGACGGCATGCCTGGT
>JAFLDC010000038.1 GCA_017302775.1 Sphingomonadales bacterium | reverse complement strand
GAACTTTGCCGGACACCTGGCGGGGCAGGGTTGCTATCGCTGTTTTGTCGGCGATGCCTTCGATGCGGAGGATTGCGATACCTGTGCCGCCGATGGCGTGCTGGGGGCGATGGCCGGCATGATCGGGGCTTTCGCCGCGATGCAAGCGATCCGCGTCATCCTTGATGGCAAGACCGCGCTCGGCGATCCCCAGTGGGGCAAACTGCACCTGTTTGAAGGACTGGTGCCGAGCCTGCGGACGATGCGGATCGCCAAGGACCCGCAGTGCCGCGGATGCTCATCCGGCGGTTAGAGCCTCCTCAACCCAGGCCGGCACCACCTCGCTTGCCGGACCGAGGCGCGATTCGTGAAACAGGTGCGATCCCTGGCTGCGCTCAAGATTGAGTTCCAGCGTTCGCGCGCCAAGATCCCGCGCGTTGCGGACAAAGCCTGCCGCTGGATAGACCGCGCCCGAGGTGCCAATGCTGACGAACAGGTCAGCATCGCGGAGCGCGGCATGAATCTCGCCCATGCGGTAAGGCATCTCGCCGAACCACACCACATCGGGGCGCAGGCTGCGGGCGGAGCACACCGGGCACGGCGGCCGGTCGATCAGCGGGCCGATCCAGCGACTGCGCACATCGCACGATGTGCACCAGGCATTGAGATGCTCGCCATGCATGTGCAGCACGCGGCGCGTTCCGGCGCGCTCGTGCAGATCATCGACGTTCTGGGTGATCAGGAGAACCCGGCCTGGCCAGTGCTGTTCCAGCCGGGCGATGGCGAAGTGCGCAGCATTGGGCACCTTCGTCTGGATCGCGGCGCGGCGCATGTCATAGAAGCGGTGGACCAGATCGGGATCGCGCGCGAACGCTTCAGGCGTGGCGACATCTTCCACCCGGTGCTGTTCCCACAGGCTTGGCCCGCCATTGGCGCCGCTGCGAAAGGTATCGATCCCGCTTTCGGCTGAAACCCCTGCGCCGGTCAGGATAACGATGTTGCGGATGCCGCTCACTTTACAATTTCCCCTCTGTCGCGACCTTGTCGAAGGACTGCTTTTCCTTCAAGCCGTGCCGGAAGCAAGGGCGGGGCTTGCACAAGCGCGGCTGGGACGGATTTGGAGTACGGCATTGTGACACGGATCGGGATCATCGGCAGCGCGGGACGCATGGGCCAGGCTCTGACGGAGGCGATCGCAGCAGCCGGTGCGGCTCATGCCGGCGGGGTGGACAAGGACGGTGATGTGGCGGCGCTGGCTGCGAGGAGCGATGTGCTGGTCGATTTTTCTTCGCCGCACGCGCTGGAAGCCAGCCTGGATGCGGCCGTGGCGGCAGGCATTCCGATCGTTGTCGGCACCACCGGGCTGGAAGAGCGCCATCATTGGCTGTGTGACGCCGCGGCGGAGCAGGTTGCGGTGCTGCAGACCGGCAATACCTCGTTGGGTATTACCTTGCTGGCGCACCTGGTGCGCGAGGCGGCAAGTCGATTGGGTGAGGACTGGGATATCGAAGTGGTGGAAACCCATCACCGGATGAAGGTGGATGCGCCGTCGGGCACGGCTCTGCTGCTGGGCCAGGCGGCGGCGGAAGGGCGCGCCATCGATCTGGCCCGTCATGCCGCCAGAGGCCGCGATGGCATCACCGGCGCGCGTCCACCTGGCGAGATCGGCTTTGCCAGCCTGCGGGGCGGCAGCGTGGCCGGCGACCATACGGTTCATTTCCTGGCCGATGATGAGCGGATTGCGCTGTCGCACCTGGCCGAAAACCGCCGCATCTTCGCGCGTGGCGCAATCCGCGCCGCGCAATGGCTGATCGGCCAGCGGGCTGGACGCTATACGATGCCGCAGGTTCTCGATCTTTGAGGTTGCCTTGATCGGCCCGTTGTGTATTAGTTGAGCAATACAGCAATGGAGAACCATGCCCGATGACCGCTTCGCTCACACCAGCCGCTGAAGCTGCGCGCTACGTCGACAGCCTCGGCACGGAAGCCCTGGCCATGGCGCAGGCCTATACCATCGGCAATCACTGGCTGCTGTTTGCTGGGGTACTGGTCTCGATCATGACCGCGCTGGTGCTTGTCCGCACCGGATTGATGGACCGGATCGCCGGATGGTTCGCCGGGCGCCGTTGGGCACTGGCGACGTTCCTGACCGGCGGGGCTTTCTCTATTGTGGTCGATGTGATCCAGCTGCCCTGGCACTTGCTGACCGGGTGGCATCGCGAACGCGCCTTCGGGCTGTCTTCACAACCGCTGAGCGATTATCTCGGGCAGTGGACACTCGATCTGGCGATCAATGCAGTGCTTGGCGGTTTGTTCCTGCTGGGGATTTATACGCTGATCCGCCGGACAGGCGCACGCTGGTGGGCCTGGGCGAGCGGTTTCACCGCGATCGCCATCGTGCTCTTTCTCCTCGCTTTGCCCAGTGTAATCCAACCGCTGTTCAACAAGTATGAGCCGGTTCCCCCCGGGCCGGTGCGGGTGGCGCTGGAGCAGATCGCCGATGATGTTGGTATTCCGCACAACCGGATTTTCCTCTTCGACGGTTCGCGGCAGTCGGACCGTTTCACGGCCAACGTTACGGGCATCGGCCCGAGCGCGCGGATCGCCATCTCGGACGTGGCCTTGAAGAACGCTTCGATCGACGAAGTGCGCGCGGTCACAGCGCACGAGGCGGGACACTACAAGCTGGGGCATATCTGGCGGACGGTGCTGTTCATGCCATTGTTGGCGATGCTGACCTTCTGGCTGACCAACCGCTTGTTCGCCCCCACCGCGCGGCTGCTGGGCAGCACTGCAACTTTGCCCGAACCGCGCGGGTTGCCGGTGTTCATGGTGCTTTGGTCGGTTCTCAGCCTGCTTGCCACACCGCTGCAAAGCAGCCTGACCCGGATTGGCGAGAGGGAAGCCGATGCCTATTCGCTGCGAACAGTGAACGAGCCCGATGCCCTGGCCAGCGCCTTGGTCAAGACCGCGGAGTATCGCTATCCGCGCCCGACGCCGCTACAGGAAGTGCTGTTCTATACGCACCCCTCCGTTGAAAAACGGGTGTTGCGGGCGATGGAATGGAAGGCGGCTCACCCGCGTCCGGCGCCCGTCGAGCGGTGACCAAGGCCGACATTTTCGAATTCTTCCGGCGTCTGGCAGAGGGCAACCCGGCGCCGGAAACTGAATTGGCGTTCGGCAATACCTATCAATTGCTGGTGGCGGTGGTGCTGTCGGCCCAGTCAACCGACGTCGGCGTGAACAAGGCGACGCGGGCCCTGTTCGCCGCTGTGAAGACGCCGGCCGAGATGCTCGAACTGGGGGAGGAAGGCCTCAAGCAGCACATCAAGACGATCGGCCTGTTCAACGCCAAGGCGAAGAACGTGATCGGTCTGTCGCAGATACTGGAACGGGATTTCGGCGGGGAGGTGCCGGCGGACCGCGACGTGTTGACCAGCCTGCCCGGGGTTGGCCGCAAGACTGCCAATGTTGTGATGAACTGCGCTTTCGGCGCGGAAACCTTTGCGGTCGATACGCACATCTTCCGGGTCGGCAACCGGACCGGTCTGGCCAGGGGCAAAACCCCGCTTGCCGTTGAGAAGCATCTTGAAAAGAGAGTGCCCGCGCCCTTCCGCGTCGGGGCGCACCACTGGCTGATCCTGCACGGCCGCTATATCTGCAAGGCCCGCACGCCCGAATGCTGGCGCTGCCCGGTGGCGGACCTGTGCGCCTTCAAGCCGAAGGTGCGCGCCAAGCCGAAAGGGAAGTAGGCTCCGCCGCACCCGGTCCGCTTATTTCCTGTCTTCGAAGTTCGACGGATCAAGCTCCAGCCCGGCCCGGCCGTCTGCCGCACCGTGGGCCGGGGCGTGGGGGTGCTCGACGAACTCGGGCTCCTCAACCTCAAGCATGCCTTCCCACTTGGTGATGACCGAGGTGGCGACCGCGTTGCCGACCACGTTAGTGGCGGTGCGGCCCATGTCGAGGAACTGATCGATCGCCAGGATGATCGCCACGCCCTCCACCGGCAGGCCGAACATCGCCAGCGTGCCGGTGATCACGACCAGCGAGGCACGGGGAACCGCGGCGATGCCCTTGGAACTGATCATCAGCGTCAGCAGGATCATGATCTGCGTGGTGATCGACAGGTCAATGCCATAGGCCTGCGCGATGAAGATCGTCGCAAAGCTCATGTACATCATCGAACCGTCCAGGTTGAAGCTGTAGCCCAGCGGCAGGATGAACCCGGAAATCCGGCGCGGCACCCCGAACCGGTCAAGCTGTTCGAACATCTTGGGCAGCGCGGCTTCGCTGGAGGCGGTCGAGAATGCGATCATCAGCGGCTGGCGGATATATTTGATCAGGGTCCAGATCCGTTCGCGCAGGAACACCGCGCCGATCGTCAGCAGGATCGCCCAGAGCAATACCAGACTGAGATAGAACTCGACCAGAAGCTCGACATAGGTGCCCAGAATGGCCAGCCCGCTGACCGAGACCACTTTGGCAATCGCTGCGAATACTGCGATCGGGGCGTAGCGCATCACATAGCCGGTTACCTGCAGCATCATTTCCGCCAGGGCATCGGCCCCGCGCACCAGCGCAGCACCCTTTTCACCAATGGCGGACAAGGCCACCCCGGCGAACAGCGAGAACACCAGAATCTGCAAGATGTTGTTGGTGGCCAGCGCCTCGATGGCATTCTTGGGGAAGATCGAGAGGATGAACTCGGTCGCCTTCAGTTCCTTGACTTCGCCTACGGCGGAAGCTGCGGCAGCGGCATCCGGAATCGGCGCACCCACGCCGGGCTGGAACAGATTGACCATGATCAGACCAAGCCCGATCGAGATCAGGCTGGCGAGGATGAACCAGGCGATCGCGCGGAAGCCGATCCGGCCCAGCGCGGCGCTATCGCCCATGTGTGCGATCCCGACGACGATGGTCGACAGCACCAGCGGCGCGACCAGCATCTTGATCAGGTTCAGGAAAATGTCCGAAAGCAGCTTCAGCCAGGGGACGAACTGATCCTTGACCACGCCGGCTTCGACCTGGGTGTACAGTACCTGGCCAAAGGCGACGCCCAGCACCATGCCGATCAGGATATAGAGTGTTAGCCGGCGATCCATGTTGCGCGTCCCCTGTCAGGCAAGATTATTGCGGCCAAGCCTAACAGGGTGTCGCGTGGTCCGCAATCAGGGTGCCAGCGCCGCTTCCGCCACTCGCGCATATATGCGCGCCAGGGTATCCAGATCAGCCGTCGCCACCGCTTCGTCACGCTTGTGCATCGTTGCGTTGCACAGGCCGAATTCGATGACCGGGCACAGATCTTTCAGAAACCGGGCGTCGCTGGTTCCGCCGGTCGTGCTGGCTTCCGGGCGCAGGCCGGTTTCCGCGGCGACCGCATCGGCAATCAGTGTGCTGAATGCGCCGGGCGGGGTCAGGAAGGCCTCGCCAGAGATCATCGGGTGCGCCGTGCCACCGTGCTTTGCGGCAATGGCACTGACCATATCGGCCAGTTCCTGCCCGGTATGCAAATCGTTGAACCGGATCGAAAGCCGCGCCGTCGCCCTGGCCGGGATCACATTGGTCGCGGGATTGCCAACGGTGATGTCTGTAATCTCCAGATTGCTGGGCTGGAACCAGTCGGTCCCTTCGTCCAGCACCAGCGCGTTGAGCTCTGCCAGCATGTTGACGAGCGGCCCGATCGGATTGTTGGCTAGGTGCGGATAAGCGACATGCCCTTCGCCGCCGACAACCTCCAGCCAGATGTTGATCGAGCCGCGCCGGCCGATCTTCATCATGTCGCCCAGCCGGTTGACGCTGGTCGGCTCGCCCACCAGGATCAGGTCGGGAATCGCACCCACGCGGCGCATGTGTTCGATCAGCGCGACTGTGCCGTGCAGCGCCGGCCCCTCTTCATCCCCGGTGATGATGAAGCTGATTGTTCCGGCCGTTGGCGGGATTGCCGCCACCGCTGCAACCATCGCCGCGATCGATCCCTTCATGTCCACCGCGCCGCGCCCGTAAAGCAGATCGCCGCGCACTTCCGGCGCAAATGGCGCCGTCGTCCAGCCCTCGCCAGGGGGAACCACATCGACGTGCCCGGCAAAACCAAAGTGGCGGCTGCCAGCAGGGCCGCGCCGGATCGCGAACAGATTTTCGACCGGGCCGTGCGGCGCGTCGCCGGCCATGAAGCGGTGTACCGCAAAGCCCAGCGGGGCCAGCTGCCCTTCCAGACAATCGAACACCAAACCGGCTGCGGGGGTCACGCTGGGACAGGCGATCAGGGCTTCGGCCAGAGGCAGGACGGGTGGCGGCAGGACAGTGCTGGTCATCGGCCTGGGCATATGGTGTAAGAGGGTGCCCTGCAAGCCGGAGTGCCATCATGCCCAAGCTTGATCTCGATGCGATCCCGCAAAGCAATGCGACCGGTTATCCGGCACCATTCGACGCCGCCGTCGCAGGGCGCTGGTGGCGGCGGCTGGCTCCGGCCGGTGGCCTGACCGCGTTCGGCGCAAGCCATGTCGTGCTCAAACCCGGCAGTTGGTCCAGCCAGCGTCACTGGCATCAGGGCGAGGATGAACTGGTGATCATGCTCAGCGGCGAAGCCGTGCTGGTTGAGGATGACGGGCGCACTTTGCTCCGCGCGGGCGACATCGCGGCCTGGGCCAAGGGGGTCAGGAATGGACACCATTTGATCAACGAAAGCACGCACGACTGTGTTTTCGTGGCGATTGGCGCCGGCGATCGCGCTGCGGGCGGGGTCTATTCCGATATCGATATGACGTTTGGCGATGACGGCTATTTCCACAAGGACGGCACGCCCTATCCAACCGACCGAATTGCCTGAACGTCACCGGGCTCTCAACCGGTGCCGGGCAAAGCGCTCGTGAGGAATGCCGCAGCCCGCGTTACCTTTGCGCGGGCTCCGTCTCAAACTGCTCGATAACCCAGTCCTCCGCCTCGGCGGCGTCGATCCAGGACTGCATCCATTCGTGCGTCCAGATCGCTTCCATATAAGCGACCGCGAAACCGGGCACACCGATCCCATAGGTGATGAACCGGCTGACCACGGGTGCATAGATGATGTCTGCGGCGCTGAACGTGCCGAACAGGTATGGCCCGCCCTGGCCGAACCGGGCCCGCGCCTCGGCCCACAGGGTCAGAATGCGGACCACATCGCTGCGTGCCTCATCGCTGATCTGCCAGTCTTCCACCCGGCGCCGCACGTTCATCGGGCATTCGCGGCGCAGGGCCTGGTGGCCCGAATGCATTTCAGCCACCAGAGATCGGGCAAAGGCGCGGGCATCATCCGCCTTGGGCCAAAACCGATCACGCCCGACCTTGTCGGACAGGAATTCAATGATCGCCAGGCTGTCCCACACCACGGCATCGCCATCCCACAGAACCGGAACCTTCCCCGACGACGGCTCAATACCTTCTGTCCGCTTCTTGCGCGCGTCCCAGTCATCACCATAGAGCGGGACCATGATCTCCTCGAAAGCGAGGCCCGATTGCTTGGCCGCCAGCCAGCCGCGCAGCGACCAGCTGGAATAGTTCTTGTTGCCCAGAATCAGCTTCATGGGTTAGCGGCTAACCGTTCATCCAATAACTGTCGAGTCTGAACAGCCATGACCCTGCGCCCGTTCCACCTTGCCTTTCCGGTTCGTGATCTGGCGGAAGCCCGCGCTTTCTGGGGTGGTGTGATGGGCTGCGCAGAGGGCCGCAGCAGCGATCAATGGATAGACTTCGACTTCTATGGCCACCAGATCGTCGCGCACTGCACAGGCGAACGCGCGGCCGATGCCGGCAACAACCCGGTGGACGGGCATGGCGTGCCGGTGCCGCATTTCGGGATCGTGCTGGCGATGGCGGACTGGGAGGCGCTGGCCGCGCGCCTCAAGGCGGCAGGGGTGAAGTTCGAGATCGAGCCTTATGTGCGTTTCAAGGGGCAGGTGGGGGAGCAGGCGACGATGTTCTTCCGCGATCCCAGCGGCAACGCGATCGAGATGAAAGCCTTTGCCGATCCCGGGCAGCTGTTCGCGCGATAAGGCGGTCGGCCGCAATCCTTGCCCCGGTCAAATTCGGAAAGATTTTGATGTTATAGCCTTGCGCGGGATACAGCGGCGCCAATCCTGGTGCGGGCCATGAGCAAGCGGGGACGATGCAGAAACTCCTGATTTCCTATCTGCTGATCACCGGTGTCGGCACGGCGGTGGTCATGGCGATGCCGTCGCTGGTGGTGCTCGGTTTCTTCCTGCTGATCATCCCCGGCCTGATCCTCAGCATGTTGCCCAGCGCATTCCTTTATGGGCTGGTGTTTGCCGCCGGGTGGTTCGCGGCGCGGATGATATTCGGCGATGGGGTGCTGCCGGTGCTGGTCGGCCTAGCGGCGGTGCTGGCAGTCGGGTTTACGGTGCCCTTGCCATCACGCAACGCCGCGATGGCTGCATACCGCTCCTCGCTCTTGCCCGAAATCTTGCCCGAACAGCCGATCGCGCTGCGCGGGGTGGTCCATTTCAAACTCAACCGGCCCAAATTGGTAAAGGCTGATCGCAACAAGCTGGCGCCGGGGATCGGGCAGTCCGGGTTCCGCTGCGATGGCCATTGCCTGGCTGCGCTGTTCACCCCCGGTGTAACTGCGGTCGTGCTGGACAGCAGTGTGGCCGGTGACGGGTCGCAGCAGGCGGTGCGCACTTTCCGGCTGGAAAAGCGGCCGGGTTGCAGCAGCAATGTCGAAGTTGATTTCAAGTCGATCGTTCCACCCCTGCAAAACCCGGACCTGAAGGGCATGGGTAATCATGAAGGCGGAAAGCTGCTGGTGTCGCAATGGGCGATGAAGCTGGCAGGCGAATATTGCCTGGTGGCCGATTCAGTGGTGCCCGCCGCTGATTTTACCGTGATCGAGCGGACCAGCAATTCGAGTACAAGCAGCGCGCGCTGGAGCTTCGAGCCAGGGCGGCTGGAAACCCAGACGGTCGAGATTCTGGCTGGAGATACCGTAGTGTCACGCCAGCATCAGAGCAGCGTTTTTCCGCTTTCGAAGTTCCTGTTCGTTGGCAGCACGGGCGGGATCGAACACTTCCGGTTTGGCTGGAACCGTACCGTAGTGCACAGCAAGACCGGATATGATGCGATCAAGCTGTCGCGCATTCTGGGGCAACATACCAACCTGGCGGGCAAACCGCTCAATGCGGCTGAGCAGCTCGCGGTCATGCGCCCGGCGCTGCGCGCGCAATTGATCGCTGCACTGGACGATCCCTCTGCCAGCGCGGCCAGCCCGGGCTTTCAGGTCATGGAAAGCTATTTCCAGGCGATGGGCAACAGCGCGGCGGATGAAGACGTCGCGCTGCTGGTCCGGCTGGTTAGTGATCAACGCCTGACCGAATTTCGCGGTGCCTGGCAGCTCAAGCTGCCGCTGGCCCAGGCGCGGACGGTCTATGATGCCTATACCCGGCGATTGATCGCCACCAGCGCACCCGCCGAAATGGCCAAGAGCCACATGGGGGGATTGGTCAAGAACCTGGGTGCAGAGGCGGCCGGTCTGATCGGCCCGCTGCAGCTGCAATTGCTCCGCGATCCGGACAAGCGCCTGGCGGTGCCCGAACTGGTTCGTGCGCTCGGCTTCGGATCAGCGAAGAACGCCCCCATGCTGCTGGCAATGATCAAGCATCATGGCGGTGTGGTGGCGGAAATTCACGACCAACGGAGCCGCCGCAGCATTCGCACATACGATCGGCAGGCAGAGCGGGATCGCAATATCGACATGATCATTGCCGCGAAAAACGGGCTGTGCCTGCTGGGCCCGCAGGGATCAGCGGTTGCGGACGAGCTGGCGGCCTATCTGGTCAGCGGCGCACTGCCGCAAAACCTGGTGGATGGGCACCAGATGGCCGACTGGCATGTCACGCTGGTGCGGATGGGATGGCCGATCAGCCGAACGATCAAGCCCCATAACATGAGCGGAACCGACGGTAGCTATCGTCGCAACATCCAGATGAAAGTTGATCGCTGGAAGCCTGACCGCTGTTGAGGTCAGATCGCAGCGTCTGCCAGAATGGCGGCGCGCAATTCGGCGATGCCCATGCCTTTTTCGCTGCTGGTGACGTGAACCACCGGATAGGCGGCGGAATGCTTGCGGGCTTCGATCTGAGTCGCGGCCAGCACGGCGTCCAGCTCGCTGGCCTTGATCTTGTCAGCCTTGGTCAGCACCAGCCGGTAACCGACCGCCGCCTCGTCCAGCATCTTGAGCATTTCGCGGTCAACATCCTTCACCCCGTGGCGACTGTCGATCAGCACCAGCGTCCGCTTCAACTCAACCCGTCCGCGCAGATAGTCGCGGATCAGGCGGCGCCACTTTTCGACCACCTTTAACGGGGCCTTGGCGTAGCCATAGCCGGGCATGTCAACCAGCCGCAGCCGGGTCGGCTCGCCCACTTCGAAGAAGTTGAGTTCCTGCGTCCGCCCCGGGGTGACCGAGGCGCGGGCGATCGATTTGCGCCCGGTGATCGCGTTGAGCAGCGAGCTCTTGCCGACGTTGGAGCGTCCGGCAAAGGCAATCTCCGGGGCGTCCGGCTCAGGCAGAAAGTTCAGCGCCGGGGCGCTGAGCAGAAACTCGACCCGCCCGGCAAACAGCTTGCGCGCCGCTTCGGCCAGATCGGGATCGTCCGCGGTCACCGGATTACTTGCCGCGCGCCTGGGCCCGCTTGGCATCTTCGCTATCCTTGTCCGCCTGCGCCTTCAGCTGGGGGTGCTTGGAATAGAGATAGGCCTGCTGGGCAATGGTCAGCACGTTGGAGGTGATCCAGTAGAGCAGCAGACCGGCGGCGAAGGGTGCCATGATGAACATCATCATCCACGGCATAATCGCAAACACCTGCTGCTGGACGGGGTCCATCTGCGCCGGGTTCAGCTTGAACTGGAAGTACATGGTAATGCCCAGCAGCAGCGCCAGCACGCCGATTGCCAGGAAGGCAGGCGGGTTGAACGGCAGCAGACCAAACAGGTTCAGAATGTGTAGCGGATCGGGTGCGGACAGATCCTTGATCCACAGCGCGAACGGCTGGTGACGCATTTCAACCGATACGATCAGCACCTTGTACAGCGCGAAGAACACCGGGATCTGCAAGAAGATCGGCAAGCATCCGGCCAGCGGGTTGACCCCTTCGGCTTTGTACAGCGCCATGATTTCCTGCTGCTGCTTGGGCTTGTCGTCCTTGTAGCGTTCCTGGATCGCCTTCATCTTGGGCTGGATCGCTTTCATCGCCGCCATGCTGGCGAACTGGCGCTGGGCGATCGGGAACATCACCCCCCGCACGATCAGGGTCAGCAGCATGATCGCCACGCCGAAGTTGCCGACGGTGTTGAACAGGCTTTTCAGCAGCCAGAAGATCGGCTTTTCGAACCAGCGGAACCAGCCCCAGTCAATCGCCAGGCCGAAGCGGGGAACACCCGCCTCCTCATAGCGATCCAGCACTTCGGTTTCCTTGGCCCCGGCGAACAGTTTGGTCACCCGGGCACCCTGCTGCCCCGGGGCGATGGCGATCTGGGGATAGAACAGGTTGGCCAGGAAAATCCCGCCGCCAAGGCTGCGGAAATCGCTGGTTGCGCCCGGCTTCTCCGGGATCAGCGTGCTCATCCAGTAGATGTCGGTAAAGCCGATCCAGTTGGGTTTTCCGGTTCCGGCGATGGTGCCGGCCTCGGTCAGGTCGGAATAGTCCGGCCCGAACGACACGGCCTCATCAAAGGCGCCAAAGGGCCCGGCATGGACGTTGAAGCTGTCAACGGCGGCGGTCTTGTCCGTGCGGTTGAGCTGTGCCACCGGCTTGACCGCGATCGCGGCAGGCCCGGCATTGGTCACGCCCTGGCTGACAGTCAGCATGTAATCAGCGTCGATGGCGTAAGTCAGGGTAAAAGTCTGCCCGGCGCCGTTGTTCCAGCTGAGCGTGACCGGGCTCTGCGGGGTGAGCGTCTGTCCGGCGGGCGCGGTCCACACGGTCTGCGCATTGGGCAGCGCAATGGCGGGGACGCCATCGCCTGC
>JAFLDC010000379.1 GCA_017302775.1 Sphingomonadales bacterium | reverse complement strand
GCCGGTCCGGCCTGGGAAACGGGACAATTTCCTTCAAGCCTGCATGATCTGGCTGAAAGGCTGAAGCGGCGCGAGAGTTTTTCCAATCTGCTGGTGCGGGTGACGATCAACGGCCAGAACCGGTGGTGGGAGCTTTCCGGAACCTCCAAGCTGGATGAGAACGGCAATTTCGACGGTTTTCGCGGTGTTGGTTCCGACGTAACCGAGCAGCGCGAATCGAGTGAGAAGATTGCGCACATGGCGCGCTATGATACGCTCACGGGTTTGCCTAATCGGATGATGGTGACCGAGGCGCTGGGCGAGGCAATGCGTTATGCCGATCAATGGCGCACGCGCTGCGCGTTCCTCATGATCGATCTCGACCGGTTCAAGGCGGTAAACGATACGCTGGGTCATCTGGTGGGCGATCAATTGCTGGCTCGCGTATCCGAACGCCTCAAATCGATCATGACCGATAACGAACTGGTTGGCAGGCTGGGTGGGGACGAATTTGCGATCGTCATTCGTGACGCTTCCGATCACAGCCGGGTAGTTCGCGTGGCGGAGTCGGTGATCGATTCCCTCTCGCGTCCTTACGAGGTTGATCATCACACGCTCTATATCGGGGCGTCGGTAGGGTCGGCGATCGGACCGCGGGACGGCTCGACTGTCGAGACCCTGATGCGCAACGCCGATCTGGCGCTGTATCGCTCAAAAGAAGACGGGGGCGGGGTTCATCATGGCTATGAACCAACGTTACATCAGCATGCCGAAGAACGCCGCAAACTGGAATTCTCGCTGCGTCGGGCGCTTGAAAAGAACGAATTCGTTCTGAATTACCAGCCCGTCGTTGATTCCAAGGAAGAGCAGATCGTTAGCTTTGAGGCCCTGCTGCGCTGGAACAGCGAAGATCATGGCCTGGTCAGCCCGGTAAAATTCATTCCGCTCGCCGAAGACACGCGCTTGATCGTACCAATCGGGGAGTGGGTTCTGCGCGAGGCTTGCCGAGAAGCGGCACGCTGGCCTGTCAATGTGAAGGTGGCCGTCAACGTATCGGGCGAACAGTTGCTTGATCCCGGGTTTATCGGCAGCGTCGTCAGTGCCCTCAGCGCGAGCGGATTGCCGGCGCAGCGGCTTGAGATCGAGGTCACCGAATCGATATTTGTTCGCGATGCGGTCACAGCCCGCGCTGCGCTTGAACAGATCATGGCGCTGGGTTGCGGGATTGCGCTGGACGATTTCGGAACGGGCTATTCCAGCCTTGCCTATATCCGCAACCTGCGGTTTTCTACCATCAAGGTTGACCGCAGTTTCGTGCAGGGTGCAGCCAAAGGCAATATCGAAAGCCTGGCGATCATTCGGGCGGTGGTGGCCATGGCGGAAAGTCTGGAAATGTCGACGACCGCAGAAGGAGTCGAAACCGAGCATGAATTGGAAGTGATCCGCCAGATCGGGTGCCGCAAGATTCAAGGATATTACTTTGGCCGGCCAATGACCGCCAGCGATGCCCGGCTGCTGTTTGGCAGCACAAACCTGCGGATGACTGCGACCGCTTAGGCGCCGACCAGCCCCTTGACGGCATTCTCGAACAAGGCCCGGCCGTCCGTTCCGCCTTGCTCTGCCTCGATCATCCGCTCCGGATGCGGCATCATGCCCAGAACATTACCGGCAGCATTGAGAATCCCGGCAATGTTCCGCGCCGAGCCATTTATCTGCTCCGCGTAGCGAAATGCCACCCGGCCTTGGTCTTCGAGCCGGTCGAGTGTCTCTGTATCGGCAAAGTAATTGCCGTCGTGATGGGCTACTGGAATGCGGATCTGCTGCCCCGCACTGTAACCGGCCGTAAAAACCGTCTGATTGTTTTCGACCGTCAGGCTCACATCGCGGCAGACAAAGTTCATACCGGCGTTGCGAAGCAGCGCACCGGGGAGTAATCCGCACTCGGTCAGTACCTGGAAACCGTTGCATACTCCAAGCACCGGCACGCCGCGGTTGGCTTCGGCCAGGACTGCCTGCATGATGGGGCTGCGGGCCGCCATCGCGCCGGAACGCAGGTAATCGCCGTAAGAGAACCCTCCCGGCAATGCGATAAAGTCGAGCTCACCCGGCAGGCCGGCTTCACCGTGCCAGATCCGGTGTGGCGCAGTACCAGAAATCTTCTCCAACGCGTCGGCCATATCCCGGTCGCAGTTTGATCCGGGGAAGGTGATGACGGCGCTGCGGAAGGTCATGCCGCCAACCTCTCGATCCGGTAATTTTCAATCACCACGTTCGCCAGCAATTGCTTGCACATCGTCTCCAGCTGTTCGTCCGTTACCGCGGGATCGACATCGAGTTCGATCATCTTGCCGGCGCGGACGTCGTTGACGCCGTGTATGCCAAGGCCCTCAATCGCATGGTGGATAGCGCGCCCCTGCGGGTCGAGTACGCCGTTTTTAAGGCTGACGAAAACGCGGACCTTCATGCGCCTGGGGCCTTTCGCTGGCAGGGATTCGTTCCGGCGCCTATGGCGGCACTTGGCGGGGAGGGCAAGTATTCAGCCCCCAGCCATGCTCAATTATCGAGACTGTCCATTACATAACCAAGTGCACGTACCGTCCGCAATGGATCGGGAGCACCGTGCGCGGCCAGGGCGCGCCGCAACCGCCCAACCCAGACATCGACGGTGCGTTCATCGATCCGGTCATCGTCTTTGCCCAACCGGTCGATCAGTGTGCTGCGACTGAAGACCTGATCAGGATGTTCCATGAAATGGGCCAGCAGCCGAAATTCGTTGGGCCGTACCCCGATGGGTCTCCCTTTCCACCGAACCTGATGAGCGCCCATGTCGATCGCCAGATCACCACGGCAGAGGCGGGCGCGAGATTTCGCATCACGCTGGCCGTCCAGTTCATAGAGCGATAGCCGGTCAAGCAGGGCGGCGGCGTTGAGCGGGCCGATCATATAGTCATCGGCCCCGGCGTTTAGTGCGCGGCGCCGTTCATCGCTGTCTGCGCGGTCCAGCACCATCGTGATGTGGGCCGATCGTGTCGCCCTGCCATGGCGCAGGCGCCTGACCATTTCCAGGCCGGAAGTATTGGGTAGCAGCCAGTCAACGAAGCACCAGAACGCGGGTTCTGCAGCTGGCGATAGCCAGAAGTTCGCCCCGAGATAGGCTACGCGCAGGTCTGGCCGTGCTGTGCCAAGCTCTTCCATCAGGCCGGGATCGGCGGACGTTACCAGCAGTGTCTTGGGGGGTGTTACGGTGGGCATGACGGTCACTCGCCGGCAAACCTGACGCATTTGCATGACGCTTTTATGACGCAATGCGGTCAATCCGGTGATGTCATCATCGTGTCGTACTTCTGTCTTGAAACGGAATCACGAGAGTCGCCACGCTGCAACACACTGCGCCTAGCGGGGCATCGGCAGCCGACATCGGTGCACGTCATTCCCGACCCCGGATAGCTGCTCGCAAACAACAACCCAATGAGGGACCAGATCATG
>JAFLDC010000378.1 GCA_017302775.1 Sphingomonadales bacterium | reverse complement strand
GCGGCTGACGGTCGAGGTATCAGCGCGGCTGCACCGGGAATTGCTGGCCTATGCAACCGTGCTCAACGGCGGGGATGCCAAAGGAGCGCCGCCGCCCGAACGGCTGATCCCGCCGATGATAGAACGGTTCATTGCGGCGGACCGAAGCTACGCCAAGTCGCGGCGCTCGTCTCAGCCTGGGTAGCGTTCCTCGATCAGCTTGAAGAAGCGCTGGAGTGCGGGGTTCTGGTTATCCTCGCGCCAGTATAGCGCATATTCCAGACGCGCAGGCCCCGTGGGGTCATGGATCTCGTGGAAGCGCAGGTCGTTCCAGGCCACGCCCTGCGACGCTTCTGTTGCAATCGAAATATAACGCTTCGCCGCGACCATACTTAGTACGCTTTCAAGGCTGGTGTCTTGAACAATGATGTTGGGACGTTTGCCCTGCTCAGTCAGCCGTGCCGCGATCAGGTTGCCAAAGATTGGACCTAGTCCTCCCACAGGAACAACGAAGACCTCACGACGCAGGTCCTGCCAGTAGATTTGGTCCTTTTGTGCCAGAACGTGATCTTCAGGCACCGCGACGAAGAGTCGCTCCGACCAGATACGGCGTGAGGAAATGCCATCCTCGCGATGCCCGATCGGCGCAACAGCGACATCGAGTGTATGGGCGTGAAGTCCGTGGAACAGTTTCTCCAAGCCCGCCTCGACTCCGTCAAACTGAACGTCCTCGAATTTCGTCAAATAGTCAGAAATAGCCAGCCTGAGTTTTCCGGCCATCAGGGGCGAGCAATAGCCGACCGCGATCCGCCCCTGCAGGCCGTAACTGACATTGCGGGCAGTCGTTCGCAAATTGTCGACATCGGTGATGATGCGACGGGCCTGCTCAATGAAAGGGCGACCGTTCTCGGTAATCTCAGCGCCGCGCGTTGAGCGTTCGAACAGCTTGACGCCCAGTCTATCCTCAAGCTGTTGCACCTTCCGGCTCAAGGTTATCTGTTTCACGTTGAGCGCCTCGGCAGCTCGCGAGAAACTCTTTGCATCAGCAGTAGCGACAGCAAACCGAAGTTGGTGGATCTCGATCGCCATCAAGTTATCTAGCCTCCTAGCCTTGCGCCCGATCAGACTAAAAACATCAAAACTGCGAAGTTGTGAACGATCAACCAAGCTATTTTACGCAATTTTACGAACGGCAAATCGAACCATTACCTACAACCCGTAGCGCGTTCAGCATTGAAATAATTGCGTAATGTCTAAAGCTTTGACTTTCCGGTTATCTTTGGACGCACCTGGAGTTGCGGGCGGCCGTGGCCAGGAAACGCATCACTGATATCGACCCGATTCAACTAGAAATTGCGGTATCCGCTAGGCCAGCACTCGCATCGGATCTCCGTGGGTGCGCACGGCATTGCGGCAACAAGCAGAATCGAGCGTGATTCCCCGGATCTGATCCTGGTAAACGCGATGCTGCCCATGTTTTCGGCACCAAAATCAGTGCGGGCAGTCCGCTTCTAGAAGAAAATGGTTATTACGACCAACCCCTTTGACGCGTGATACCGCACGATTGGCGATCGTCCCCGTAACTGAAAACTTTGGATAGGCAGCTGTTGCAGGTAGTTAGACTCTGCGGAATTTGGCACTTTGCCGGGGGGAATACCTCGTGGGCTGCGGTGACATGTGTCGGCCTTTCAAGCAACGCCTCAATGGGCTCGACTAACGCAGAGCGGCGGGAAACACCTGTCTCCATCGATCAACGACAATAAGATGCAGATTGATCGTCGAGGTTGCTGACCAGCTTTTTTTGATTGACAGACATGGGTCGGAATTTAGGCGCGCAACGCGACGATGACCGATGTTGGCGTGTTGCATTTGCTCGAATGCCATCGGGAAAAGAAGTGTTGAGGGCCGAGCTCCGGGGGTTTTAAGCACGGCCCTCAAGGGACTTTCGCGAGGAAGGGAGATCGCTCGCATGGCTTGGTTAGACGACTCAGCCTAACAAGCCCCTTCCAATCAGTAACTTGTTGTAAAGTGGCTAATTCGCTCCGATGCCTCAGCCAGTGACGGGATTGAATGTCCAGCCTCCTGATGGTTCGCGACAGGCACGCAAATCCTGCGACTCGCTTTGCCCACCAACTGTGATTGTTTGTCGGACAATCTTGCACTCCGTAGCCGTCGATAACTCGGGCGTTAGGAAGGCTGACGAGACGTATCCTTGGCCTACACCGTTTCTTGTGACGAGAAGCCAATCTCCGGAACTAGCAGCTGCGGGGACCCACACTCGCTCGTTGAGCGCCAACTGGCCTAGAATTGCCCCTTCCAATCCTGGCGCACTGCGCACGTTCACTCGGCTTGCAGCGGTGTAATACCCGTCGATGCGTTGGTATTCGGTGATCGGGTCAACGCCTGGTGCCAAGGCTAGTCCCGTCACCCCTCGGGACTGGTCAGTTAAGACGCGCGTCGATCCTGACGAACCGGTTGACTGATTGGACCAACTTTGCGCCTGGCCAGTTTCGGCCGATCGCGACAAAGCAGCTTCAGCCTTGGCCTGATCATTGCGCTGCAACTTGCAGCCCAATGCCGAACCTGCTGCCGCCCCCACTGCGGTGCCAACGACAGTACCGATCATGCGGTTGCCGCCACCAGCAACGCGATTTCCTAGAAGCCCACCGGTTACGCCTCCTACAGCTGCGCCAATCTCTTGCTTGGATCCTGACGCGGAGCATCCAAATATCGAACTGAAGAGACCGGTGCCAGGCGGCTTTGGAACGACAGCGCCGCGCGCACTGCTCAAGACGCCGTCAATCGGACCGGAGCCACCACTTTGCGCCAAAACCGGTGAAATGACAGCGCACATCGAGGCACCGATCAAAGAAAAGTTCAGAAGTAGTCGATTTGCCATCACGTATCTCCCAATTTCGCAATCACGATCTTGAGCGATTCTACATGAACCGATGATTCACAAATCAAGGCTTTGCCAAAAATTACGTTTACTTACGATCATTTACAAATGCCACAGCATCACCCTGCAATGCCGATGCGCCTTTGCAATTCGTGGACCGGAGTAGGCGCGGTCGCGACGCGATTTCGTCCGCTGCGCTTAGCTGCGTAGAGGTTTTCATCTGCATGGGTGAACGCCACTCGAACTGGGTTGGCTGCACTGTGCAGGCTAACACCGATGCTTACGCTAAGCGGCACAGTGGTGTCCGCAACGGAGAAGTCGATCATCTCGACAGCCTTGCGGACGTTTTCGGCTATATCACAGGCCTGCTTTAAGCCAGCTCCGGGGATGAAAACGCCAAACTCTTCGCCGCCAAGTCGGCCAACAAACCCAGGTAGTGGGGTCGAGGAATCAATGGCATTGGCGATCCGGACGAGGGCAATGTCGCCGGAATAATGTCCGAAGCTGTCGTTGATGGATTTGAAACGATCCGCGTCGACAATCAACAGAGCTCCATCTTTATCCTCCGCCCGAATGCGATCAACGAAGAACGAACGATTGAG
>JAFLDC010000377.1 GCA_017302775.1 Sphingomonadales bacterium | reverse complement strand
GAATATCCCATCGCCCGGGCGTGGCGCGGGGCGCGCGTCACCCGGATCTTCGGCGGGACCAGCGAGATCATGAAAGAACTGATCGGGCGCAAGCTCTGAACGGTTTGTGGCGGTGAAATGAGAAGGGGGCCATCTGGCCCCCTTCGTGTGTCTCAGTTGGTGCGAACGCGCTTGTCGGGCACAATCCGGACCCGCTTGTCCGGCACGATGCGTATACGCTTGTCCGGCACCCGGCGGGTTGTCGTAATGTAGCGATAGCGAGGCTTCGACGGCACAGTCACCCATTCCTCGGTCACAATGGTTTCCTTGCACTCTCGCGCCGGAGCAGGGGCCTGGACCGCGACATAGGCCACCGGAACCATGACCATCATCGGCGCATAGCCGTAACCGGCAATCTGCTGGCCATAACCCGGACCGTAACCCTGGCTCCAGGTCGTGTTCTGTTCGAGGTAGGATTCGCACCAGTCCCGCGCGGCGCGCCGATCAGCCGAATCGCCAATTGCGCCCCCTGCCACTGCTCCGACTGCCGCGCCGGCGACTGTCCCGACCACACGATTCCCGCGTCCGGCTACCCGGTTGCCGATCACCCCGCCGACCAGACCGCCGACAACCGCGCCGCCAACCTTGTTGCCGCTGCCGTGACGGCGACGGCATTCGTTCAGCCAGTTGGCCCGGGCCTGTTCCCACTGCGGCGGGTAATGCACCTGCTGGCCATGTCCCATCGGCGCACCGCCGCCGTGCCATTCCGGGCGGGGATCGGGCAGTCCGGCAGGCTGGGGACCGTCATAAACGCGGCCCTGGGCGTCAACCACGCCGGGTTGCGGGGGCAGTGACGCGGGCTGCGCCAGTGCTGGAGTGGCGAAAGCCAGCGTAACGACGCCAGCAAGGGCAAGACGAGAAGACATGACAATCCCCTGAGAAAATGCCGGACGATTCCAGCGTTAACCCGGAATTTAGCATCATGTCTGGCCTTTGACCAAGGCTTGGCGTGATCTGACTCGCAGCTGTCCCGATTCGGTGCAGGGCGCAACCGCGCCGGTCAATCGTGAATGGCTGCCGCAATGGCTTCAGCCAAGCCGGCTATTCCGCTGGCGTCATCGGCGTCGAACCGTCCCTTGTCCGGACTGTCCAGATCGATCACCGCGATTACCCTGCCGTCGCGCAGCACAGGGACGACCAGCTCCGATGCGCTGGCGGCGTCGCAGGCGATATGGCCGGGAAAGGCATGGACATCAGGCACAAGCTGTATTTCGCCGGTCTGCGCTGCCGTGCCGCATACCCCTTGGCCCAGCGCGATGCGGATACAGGCTGCCTTGCCCTGAAAGGGACCGAGCACCAGTTCGCCGTCCACCATGCGATAGAAACCAGCCCAGTTGAGTTTCGGAACAGACTGCCAGATCAACGCCGCGATATTGGCCATGTTGGCGACACTGTCCCGTTCGCCGTTGGTCAGGCTGATCGCGGACTGCACCAGTTCGCGGTATAGTTCTGGCTTAGGCAGAGCGGGATCGGGGGTGAAACTGTACATTGCTGGCCCATAGCCCAGAGACAGGTTGCCGCCTAGCCAGTGACAAAGTATCACTGCGGCATGTCAACCAAACGCAAGCTGCTTGTCGCCCTTTCGGTATTCCTGCTGGTGATCGGCGGATTCGTCCTGTGGGTCTGGCGCGGCACGCCCGCCGAACACACGGTTGACGAGCTATCGGGCAAGGATCCGGTGATTGTCGAGGCGAAGGAAGAGAGGATTCCTTCGATTGCGATCGCCCGGCCCGTCGGCTGGAACAAGGATGAGGCTCCAGTCGCTGCGAAGGGGCTTGAGGTAAAGCGCTTCGCCGCCAATCTTCAGCACCCGCGGGTGATTCATCCGCTCCCCAATGGCGATGTCATTGTGGCGGAGGCCGATACCCCTACGACCAATGCGGGGGGCGGGTTGACCGGCTGGATTGCCGAAAAGTTGATGCAACGCGCCGGGTCCAATCAGGGCTCGCCGGACAGGCTGGTGCTGCTGCGCGATGCTGACGGCAATGGCGAGGCCGAACAACACTTCACCTTGCTGGAAGGCAAGCATCTCGCCTCGCCTTCAGGCCTCGCCTGGGCCGATGACCGGCTCTATGTCGGCAATCACGATGCGGTTATCGTGTTCGACTACAAGCTGGGCGAAACCGCAATCGGCGGCGAGCCGCGCAAGGTGATGGATCTGCCGGCGGCAGGCAATCACTGGATGCGCAATCTGCTGCTCAGCGCCGATGGCAACCGGCTGTACGTTGCGGTCGGGTCGGCCTCGAACATCGCTGAACGCGGTATGGAAGCGGAAAAGGGCCGGGCTGCGATTTGGGAAAAAGACCTGACCAAGGATGGTTTTCCGCGGCAGTTCGCGCAGGGCCTGCGTAATCCGAACGGTCTGGCCTGGAACCCGGCGACGGGTGAGCTGTGGACGACGGTGAACGAGCGTGACCAGCTCGGTCCCGATCTGGTGCCCGACTATCTCACCAACGTACCAGTCGGGGCGCACTATGGCTGGCCGTGGATCTACTACAAGAAGTACGATGATGATCGCGTGAAGTGGGCGCCGCCCGAATTCATCGATGATTATGTGCGCAAGCCGGAATACGCGCTGGGTGCGCATGTCGCGCCGCTGGGGTTGGCCTTTGTTCGTGGTGGCGAACGGCTCGGCCCGCAATTCGCCAGCGGGGCGTTCGTAGCCCGGCATGGATCGTGGAACCGCAAGCCGGCGGCAGGCTATGACGTGGTGTTCGTCCGTTTCGATGCCAACGGCAATCCGCAAGGCTTGCCTCAACCGGTGCTGAACGGTTTCCTGACCGGCACCGGCGAAACGCGTGGTCGGCCGACCTGGGTGGCATTCGCCAGGGATGGTGCGCTGCTGGTCAGCGATGATACCGGCGGCATCATCTGGCGGGTCATTGCCCCAGGCGCGGCACCGGCGGCGGTTGTCACGCCGGTCAAAACCGCCCGGATGCCTCCGCGCCGGCAACTTGATGGCGATCCTGCGCAGTACAAGGGTGCGTTCGAAGCCGACCAGAAAGTCAGGCAGCAGTAAGGCGCGCGCCTAGAGGCTTTTTCCGGCGCGTCCGGCCAGTTCGGTGACGAATTGCCAGGCCACCCTGCCTGACCGCGCCCCGCGCCGTTTCGACCATTCAAGCGCGGCACCCTGATCCCAGTCCAGCTCATGCTGCTGACAATATCCGGCAATGATTGCCAGGTAATCGTCCTGGCTGCAGTTGTGAAAGCCGATCGACAGGCCAAAACGATCGGCCAGCGCCAGCCGGTCATCCACTGCATCGCGGGGGTTGATGGGATCGTCCTGTTCAGCCAGATGGCGTGGAACGATCGCGCGGCGGTTGCTGGTAACCGCGATCCTGACGTTGCCGGGCCGTGCTTCGATCCCACCTTCCAGCCACGAACGCAAGGCACGCGGCCCGGCACTGTCGTTGTCCTCAAACCCCAGATCGTCGATAAACACCAGAAAGCGGCGGTCCTGGGCGGCG
>JAFLDC010000376.1 GCA_017302775.1 Sphingomonadales bacterium | reverse complement strand
GAACAACGTCAGGCAAATCGCGGGTGCGCGAATGCGCGATGGTAACGGTGCAGCTTTCGGCCAGCAGCAGCTGTGCCATAGGCTTGCCGACCAGGATCGAACGACCGATGACCACCGCATTCAGACCCGACAGCGTACCCAGCTGGTCCTTCAGCAGCATCAGCGAGCCCAGCGGCGTGCAGGGCACCAGACCAGGCAGACCCAGCGCCAGACGGCCGGAACTGATCGGAGTCAACCCATCAACGTCCTTGTCCGGGCTGATCCGCGCCACCACAGCCTGTTCATCAAGATGACCGGGCAATGGCAATTGAACCAGAATACCATCGACCAGCGGATCGGCGTTCAGCTGATCGACCAGCGCCAGCAAGTCTGCCTGCGAGGTATCGACCGGCAGCTTGTGTTCAAAGCTGGACATGCCGCATTCGACGGTGGCCTTGCCCTTGGACGCGACATAGACCTTGCTGGCAGGATCGTCGCCCACCAGCACGACGGCAAGACCGGCCTTACGGCCCGCGCTCTGTTCGAAGGTCGCCGCATAGTCAGCGATTCGCCCCCGCAAGCCCGCCGCAAAGGCTTTTCCGTCGATGATCGAAGCCGTCATTATAACCCCTGGCTAGCCGCCTGGACGATGATGTTCTGAAGAATGGTCAAGCCGATGATCAGCACCATCGGCGAAAGGTCGAGCGGCCGGGTATCCGGCATGATCCGCTGGATCGGTCGCAGAACAGGGTCAAGCAACATATTGCAGGTGCGATAAAGCGCTCCCGCAATCTGATTGTGCGGATTGACCACATTGAACGCGAACAGCAGGCTGATCACGAACTGCACGATAACCAGAGCGATGATCAGCTGAACCAGCAGCCCAATCACATT
This sequence comes from Sphingomonadales bacterium, assembly GCA_017302775.1. The sequence continues at coordinate 2,633 of JAFLDC010000376.1, read as the reverse complement.
GACCAAGACGTAACCCACAAGCCTTATCCTCATTCCAGTTGGCCTCGCGCTGATAGCCGATGCGCGCGCCGATGGGCAACCGGAGCTTATTCCGGGATTTTGTATGCATTACTAACAAAATTGGCAAGTGGGGATGCCACGAGACCTCCCCTGCCGCGCTCAGATCCGGATCAACGTGCCGGCCCCGCGCGAGGTGAAGATTTCCAGCAGCATTGCATGCGGCACACGGCCGTCAAGCACCACCGCCGCCTCGCAGCCGGCCTCAACCGCGTGAACGCAGGTTTCCAGCTTGGGAATCATCCCCCCGCTGATCGTTCCATCCTGCTGCAAGGCGGCGATATCGGCCGGGCGCAGATCGGTCAGCAGCTGCTTGTCCTTGTTCAGCACCCCGGCAACGTCGGTCAGCAGGAACAGCCGCGCCGCACCCAGCGCCGCCGCGATCGCGCCGGCCATGGTGTCTGCGTTGATGTTGTAGGTTTCGCCGTCATCACCCACCGCGATCGGCGCGATCACCGGAATCATTCCGGCGTCGGAAATGGTCTTTATCACCGAGATATCGACCGACTTTGGTTCGCCGACGAACCCCAGATCAACCACCTGTTCGATCTGACTGTCTGGATCCCTGGCCGTGCGCTGAACCTTGGTGGCGGTAACCAGCCCGCCATCCTTGCCCGAAATTCCGATCGCCTTGCCGCCGGCTCCAGCGATCCAGCGGACGATTTCCTTGTTGATCGCACCGGACAGCACCATCTCGGCGACTTCGGCGGTCGCCTTGTCAGTCACCCTGAGGCCGTCCACAAAAGTGCTTTCCACGCCCAGCTTCTTGAGCATCGCCCCGATCTGCGGGCCGCCGCCATGAACCACCACCGGATTGATCCCAACCGCTTTCAGCAGCACGACGTCTTGCGCGAAATCGTGTGCCAGGTCGGGATCGCCCATGGCGTGTCCGCCATATTTCACCACAAAGGTTCGCCCGGCATAGCGCTGCAGATAAGGCAGCGCTTCGACCAGAGTTTCAGCTTTGACGAGCATCGCGGGATCGTGGTTGTGCGGCATAGTGAGCGCGCTTTAGGCCACTGACCGCGGATTTGAAGCTTTTTTAGGCTGGCTGTCCGTCGAGCCGCCGCCCAATTCGCACCGCCACGGTCACGATCAACGGCACCAATACGGCCGACAGGACCACTTTCGCCAGCGCCTGTCCGATCATCAGGTCCATGATCGGGCGCACGCCATAGAAGCTGATACCGATAAACAGCAGCGTGTCGACGATCTGCGACAGCGCTGCCGCCAGAAACCCGCGCAGGCCGGCAAATTGCCCGACGGCCGATCGCAGCCGGTCAAACAGCCAGATATTGAGCGTAACCGACACGCCATAGGCAATGATCCCCGCCGCCATCATCCGGGCGCCTTGCCCCATGATGATCGGAAAGGCTTCCTTCGCGGGTTCGTACATCCCAGGATCGGTTGGCAACTGCACCACCAGGAAGGTCCAGAAGATTGCGAGCAGCAGCGGGATGAAGCCATAGCGAACCAACTTTCCTGCGGTATCGCTGCCATGAAGCTCGGCGATTGCGGAGGACAATGCCACCAGCGTCAGAAACGGGAAGATCCCCGCCTCCACCGCCAGCGGACCAAGCGCGACCTGCTTGGCGCCGAGGAACCCGCCGAGCGGGACCATTCCGCCGTAGAGAATGGACAGGACAAAAAGCGAGCGCGGGATAGCGGTGGTCTGGTTCTGCATGGCGCACAGGCTTAGCGCGGCCCACGGGCAAGTAAATGCCCCGGCGGCAATCCTCCCACAGCTTGAGCCATCACGGAATTTGACTGTCCGCCGCAAGCCGTTACCAATCCGGCACGATATCAAATCTCGGGGGACGTTCACCACAATGCCGCACCTGATGAGCCTGCTGGGCATCACGCTGATCCTTGCCATCGCCTTCATGCTTTCCTCCGACCGCAAGGCGATCCGCCTGCGGGTGGTCGGCGCTGCGCTGGGCCTGCAGGTCGGTTTCGCAGCACTCGTGCTCTATGTGCCGTGGGGCAACCGGCTGCTGCAAGGCATCGCCAGCGGGGTTTCAGCGCTGCTGTCCTATGCCGGCAAGGGTACTGAGTTCATCTTCGGCCCCCTCGCCAAGCCGGAAATCGGCGGAAACTCGTTCGCTATCGCAGCGCTGCCGGTGATCATCTTCTTCGCCGCCCTGATTTCGGTGCTTTACTATGTCGGGATCATGCAGCTGGTAATTCGCTGGGTGGGCGGCGCACTGGAGAAACTGACCGGCATCAGCAAAGTGGAGAGCCTGTCTGCCGCGGCCAACATCTTCGTCGGCCAGTCGGAAAGCCCACTGGTGATCCGTCCCTATCTTGCCGCATTGACCCCCAGCCAGCTGTTCTGCCTGATGACGGTCGGTATGGCCGGGGTCGCAGGCACGATTCTGGCGGCCTATGCCAGCATGGGCATCCGGATCGATTACCTTGTCGCAGCCGCGTTCATGTCTGCCCCCGGCGGGATCCTGATGGCCAAGATCATCATGCCTGATCCCAAAGGTGAAGCACTGGTGGAACCAGATGAGGTGGTCATCCCCGATGAAGAGGAACGCCCCGCCAACGTCATCATGGCCGCCGCGCAAGGTGCC
>JAFLDC010000375.1 GCA_017302775.1 Sphingomonadales bacterium | reverse complement strand
AGTCGGAATGAAATCGACCGTGCCTTCATCCAGCCCGGCCATCAGCTGAATCGCAGTCTTGGTCAGGCGTGCTTCGGTGTAACGATAGGCGGCAGCATTATCGCCATCGATATTGCCGAAATTGCCCTGCCCTTCGACCAGAGGATAGCGCAGGCTGAAATCCTGGGCGAGCCGGACCATCGCATCATAGACGCTGGCATCCCCGTGCGGGTGATACTTGCCGATCACATCGCCGACCACGCGGGCCGACTTTTTGAAAGCCTGGCTGGGGTCAAGCTTGAGCTGGCGCATCGCCCACAGCAGCCGCCGGTGAACCGGCTTGAGCCCGTCGCGCAGGTCGGGCAGTGACCGCGCGGTGATGGTCGACAGGGCATAGACCAGGTAGCGTTCGGACAGGGCACTGTCGAACGGCGCATCGACGATAGCGTCAAACGGATCGGGTTCTGCGGTTGGATCGGTGGTCATTGCAGCGCCGCCCTAGCAGGGCGAATCGTGCGATTCCATGCGGACTTTCAGGTTTTGCGCAGGGTAATTCAGGATTGTCCGGCTCAGCGGCGCTGCATGTCCCTACTCTCGCCGGGGATGCGAACCTCTAGGCCGTCCAGCGCCTCGCTCAATGGTATCTGACAGGACAAACGGCTGGTCCGGCAGGCCCCGGCAGCAAGGTCAAGCATGTCCTCTTCGTCCTCGCTGGCGCGCGGCAGGCGATCGAACCAGTTCGCCGCAACGATCACATGGCAGGTCGAGCAGGCCATCTGCCCTTCGCACGTGCCTTCCAGCGGCAGGCCCGCACCCTGCGCCACTTCGAGCAACGGCACGCCAACCTGCCCCTCAACCTCAACCCGTTCGCCCTTGGCGGTGATGAAAGCGACTTTGACCATCACACTCCTTGCGCCTGCGCAGCGGCATCGATCGTGCGGCAAGCCTCGATCAGTTCATCCCTAGTGGTGTAACGCCCGAAACCCAAGCGGATAGAGCTTTTAGCCTGTGCATCGCTTAGCCCAAGCGCACGCAGCACATGGCTGGGTCGGCCCGATCCACTGGCACAGGCCGATCCCGCGGAAAACATCAGGTTGCGGCACTCGCTCATCAGGCGGCTGACGTCGAGGCCCGCGCGGCGCAGGTTGAGATTGCCCTTCCAGCGATCAACCGCGCTACCGTTGAGCGTCCAATCGCCCAGCGCATCACGCGCGCACTGCCACAGCGCGGCGACATGCGCGGCATCCGCCTCTCGCCGCGTCGACGCCAGTTCGGCCGCAGCGCCGAACCCCGCGCACAGTGCCGGGCTGAGCGTACCCGACCGCAAGCCAAACTGTTGCCCGCCACCGTCAATCAGAGGGGAAATTTCCAATCCCTCGCGCAGCCACAACGCCCCGACCCCTTTGGGGCCATAGAGCTTGTGCGCTGACAGCGCGATCATGTCGGCGTGGGCCGGCGCGGACAGCTTGCCCGCACCCTGAACGGCATCGCACAAGAACAGGGCGCCGCTGTGGCGTGCCCGCTGCGCCAGCGCGTCAACCGGCTGAATCGTGCCGATCTCGTTGTTGACCTGCATCACCGCAACCAGCCCGATGCCGTCCGGCAGCGGCTCTGCAGGATCGAGCACGCCGTCGGCGCGGACCGGCATCACCTGCACGTCGCCGCATCGGCGCTGCACCGTGTCCAGCACCGCGGCATGCTCGATGGCCGACACGGCCACGCGTTGTGCCCCGCTGCCGACGATCGCCATGTTCAGTGCCTCCGTCGCCGATCCCGTGAAGATCACGCGCCCGCCAGGTGGCAGCAAGGCGGCGACCTGTTCACGGGCTACTTCAATCGCGGCAGCAGCAGCCCGTCCGGCGCGATGCGGGCTGTGCGGATTGGCAAAGCCGATGCTCTCCGGGCCAGCCAGCCACGGCTCCATGGCCTCGCGCGCTTCCGGCGCCAGCGGTGTGGTGGCCTGATAATCGAGGTAGATCATGATTCCGCCACTTCTCGCCAGGCACCGATGAAACGTTCCACCTCAGCCCGCGTTGTTTCACGCCCGATCGAAACCCGGATCACCTGGTCTGCATGGGGATACCCGATCGCGCCGAGAACATGGCTGGTCTTGAGCGAGCCGGATGAGCAGGCACTGCCTGCCGATACTGCGATGCCCATACCGTCAAACCGGATGAGCTGAGCGCGGGCCGACTTGCCCGGCATGCGATAGGACGCGATCGACGGAACCCTGGCAGTCGCTGCGCACAGGCTTTCTCCGCCCGCCGCTGTCACCGCCTTGTCCAGCAGATCACGCAGTACGGCGGCCTCATTCAACCAGTCCGATCCGGCTTCGAGCGCAGTCGCCATGCCAAGCGCGCCCGGCAGGTTTTCCGTCCCGCCGCGGTAGCCGCGTTCCTGCCCACCGGTCGGGCGCAGCATAGCCCAGTCGCGAACCAGCAGCGCCCCGGTCCCGACCGGGCCCCCAAATTTGTGGGCGGATATGGCGATGAGGTCAGCCGTCTGGGGCAGGAGCATCTTGCCGGCGGTCTGTGCGCAATCGGCCAGCAGCAGGCCGCCTGCCCCGTGCACAACCTCGGCCACCCGTTCGAGCGGTTGCAGCACGCCGGTTTCGTTGTTGGCCTGCTGCACCGCGACCAGACCCGGCACGGCACAGGCGGCCACGTCGACGATCCCCAGCGCATCGACACCGATCTGCCTCGCCGCGCCCGCATGGCGCAGCACCGCATCATGTTCAACCATGCAGACTGCTGTGAGCGGCTGGACACAACGCGTGATAGCCAATGCCAGCGCCTCGCTCGCCCCGCTGGTCAGCACAACTTCTCCGTCCCAGCCCAGTGCAGCCTTGATCCGCGCCCGCGCCGCCTCCAGCCCGGCGCGCGACTGCCGCCCTGCGCCATGGGGGCTGCTGGGATTGGCCCACTCATCGTAGCCGTCCAGCACGGCTGCACGCGCCGCCGGCAACAGCGGAGTGGTGGCGGCATAATCGAGATAGATCGGTCTGACAGTCATGCTCGGAAAAGTTGCAATTTGGGCTCCCGTTTCTATATAGCGCTCGCTTCCCGATCATAGCCCCATCCGGACCGGCAGGCCGCAATATTCCGGCCGCCGCGGATGGTGCCCAACCGACGACAGGTAAATGCCATGCCCGCAGTGATCTTTCCCGGACCCGAAGGCCGCCTTGAAGGCCGGTTTCAGCCAGCCACGCGCAGCCGCGCTCCGGTGGCCATGATCCTGCATCCGCACCCGCAGGCTGGCGGGACGATGAACGAACGCATCACCCAGTCGCTATACAAGACCTTTGCCGCGCGCGGGTTCGCCACGTTGCGTTTCAATTTCCGCGGTGTCGGTCGCAGTCAGGGCAGCTTTGACAACGGGATCGGAGAGCTTAGCGACGCAGCGGCAGCACTTGATTGGGTTCAGTCGATCCACCCTGAAGCCAGCACCACCTGGATCGCCGGCAGCAGCTTTGGCTCACTGATCGGCATGCAGCTGCTGATGCGCCGGCCTGAGATCCGCGGCTTCATCTCGATT
>JAFLDC010000374.1 GCA_017302775.1 Sphingomonadales bacterium | reverse complement strand
AGTCAGGCGGGAAGGGAGATCGGACGATATGAGGTCGCAGACCGTCGCCTGTCAGTCACAGACGACCCGATACCGGCCGCGGCGGTAAACGCGATAGCAGTCCTCCGCGTAGTCGTCATAATAACCGTAGCTCGGCACGTAGACGCCGAAACCAAATCCGCGTCCGAAATGGCCGTGATGATGGCCGCCGTGCCAGTGTCCGTGGTGGCCGTGACCGCCGTGGCCATGGCCGCAAACGGCACCAGCAGGAACACGCAGAATCCGGCCGCTGATGAAGGCTCCCCGCTGGCATCGACCAGATCGAACTCTTCCAGCAAGATATCGAATGGCAGGGCAGGCAATGCTATCATCAAGATACCAATGATCGGCGTAAGCCAAATCCAGGGCAGCCAGCCACGATGCGGTTCGGATGAAAAGATGGAATGTTTCATGCGATCCAATTAGCCCGCAGCGAATCCGATCTATAGAACGATTGTGCGTGCATGCTCCGCCTGCCGCCAGGCCAGCGGCGTGGTACCCAAAGTCCGCTTGAAGATCCGCCCGAAGTGGCTCTGGTCGGCAAAGCCGGCCTCGTGAGCGGCCGCAGCCAGGGACAGCCCGCTTCGTAACAGCTGCCTGGCGCGCTCGATCCGGCGACACTGCAGATAGCGATAGGGGCTGGTGCCCAAAAGGCAGCGAAAGTCACGCGAAAGTTGCCAGCGGTCATAGCCCGCGATTGCTTCGAGCTCATCCAACCCGGTGCTTGGATCGGGCACGCTATCAAGGAAATCGCGAACACGCATGACCCCCTCGGTATTTACGGCCCGCCTAGCCTGAGCGCGACCTCCGCAACCCTGCATCGCTGAGACAAGCTGTTGCAGCGCATCCTGGTAGCCAAGCGGTTCGCTTTGGATGGCGCACATTTCGACAAAGCGCAGCGCGGCGCTGACCAGCCGCGGATCGGCCGAAACGCTATCAGACAGAAAAGGCAGCGGCGCTCCGCCGATCACAGTCTGGACATCCGCTGGCGGCAAGTAGGCTGCCCGATAGGAAAACCCCACCTCGTCAGAGCAGTATCCGTCATGCACTTCGTCGGGATGCAGGATCATCACCTGGCCCGGCAAAGACCGCCAGGTCCCGCCGCGATAGTTGAAAGACTGCACCCCGGTTGTGGTCAGGGCGATCGTGTAGGTATCGTGCCGATGTGGTGAAAACGCGCCTGCACGAAGGCATGCCTCGACCAATTCTACCTTCGCGCCGGGCGGACTGTCGTTGCGGTGTTCTGGGCCCAGCTGCATCCGGCCGATATTGTGTCAGAAACTGCGGTTCGCAATACCTGCAACCGAACTGATCTCCTGAGCGACCAAATGCTGGTGCGATCAGGCCGCCCGGGCCGCGCGTTCCACCGCTTCCTGGTTGAGCATGTCAGCCAGCAGGAAGGCGAGCTCGATCGACTGCGCAGCATTGAGCCGGGGATCGCAATGGGTGTGATAGCGATCTGCCAGCGCCGCATCCGATATCGCCACGGCGCCGCCGACGCATTCGGTCACATCCTGGCCGGTCATTTCGATATGGATCCCGCCAGCGTGCGTGCCTTCGGCGCGGTGGACGGCAAAGAAGCCGCGCACTTCGTTCAGGATCCGGTCGAATGGCCGGGTCTTGTAACCGCTGTCAGCCTTGATGACGTTGCCGTGCATCGGATCGCACGACCACACCACCGGATGCCCTTCACGCTTCACTGCGCGAACCAGCGGGGCCAGGCCCGCCTCAACCTTGTCATCGCCAAAGCGGCTGATCAGCGTGATCCGGCCGGCCTCGCGCGCCGGGTTCAGCGTATCAAGCTGACGCAGCAATTCGTCGGGGGCAAGGCTGGGCCCGCACTTGAAGCCGATTGGATTGCCCACCCCGCGCAGGTATTCGACATGAGCCGACCCTTCGAACCTGGTCCGGTCACCGATCCACAGCATATGCGCGCTGGTGTCATACCAGTCGCCGGTCAGTGAATCCCGCCGGGTCATGGCCTGTTCGTAGCGCAGGTGCAGCGCCTCGTGGCTGGTGTAAAAGCTGGTGCCCTGCAATTGCGGCACGGTCTGCGGATCAATCCCGCAGGCTTCCATGAAGTCCAGCGCTTCACCGATCCGGTCGGCGGTCTGGGCAAACCGATCGGCCCATGGGCTGCGGCCCATGAAATCGAGCGTCCACTGGTGGACCTGGCGCAGGTTGGCATAGCCTCCCGTTGAGAAGGCGCGCAGCAGATTGAGCGTGGCCGCGCTTTGCGAATAGGCCTGCAACAGCCGCTGCGGATCGGGAATACGCGCTTCGGGCGTGAATTCGATCCCGTTGATGTTGTCACCCAGATAGCTGGGCAGTTCGACCCCGCCCTGCGCTTCCACCGGCGAGCTGCGCGGTTTGGAGAACTGGCCCGCCATGCGGCCCACTTTCACCACCGGCTGCTTGCTGGCGAAAGTCAGCACCACCGCCATCTGCAGCAGGACGCGGAAGGTATCGCGGATATTGTTGGGGTGGAATTCGGCAAAGCTTTCTGCACAGTCCCCGCCCTGCAGCAGGAACCCGCGCCCCGCGGCAACCTCTGCCAGATCGGCTTTCAGCGCGCGCGCTTCCCCGGCGAAGACCAGGGGCGGAAAGCTGGCCAGCGTATCCGTGACCTTGTCGAGCGCCGGCATATCGGGATAGCTCGGCAGGTGCCGGGCTTCCTTGGCTGTCCAGCTGTCGGGGGTCCAGTTGCTCGCCACTTGTCATGCTCCACTGTTCGGCAAAGCGCGGCCCATAGCCGCTGGCGCGGGCAAATGCAAAAGGTGCAAACCCGCGCCGCCCGGTGGCGTAATTATATTACGCCAGCTCGGCTGATCAGCGCCCCGGCGCGGGCGCCGCGATGCTGGTCGGCACCGGCATCTGCACCAGCCGCTGCCCTTGCGGGATCACGGCCAGGCGCCAGCTGCGGCCCGGACCGAAATACTTGGCAGCCAGCGCTTGCATCGCCTGCGGCGTGGTTTCCGTATAGTCACTCAGCAAGCTGCGGACCGAACGATACCGCGCCGGTTCGCTCGTCCCGCCTTCGATCAGGTACATGAAGAAGGCGCTCGACGAGGACGCGCGATTCAGCGCCTGCTTGAGCGGTTCGGTTACCCGGTTAAGCTCTTCGGCGGTCGGCGGCGTGGTTGCCAGATCGGTGGCGATACCCTCTGCCGTAGCGAAGAATATCGGCACGGACTTGGGCTGCAGGTTGGCAATCGCCATCACGTTGCCGCCGCCCTGCAACTCGATCGGCCAGGCGTTGACCACTTGCGGGGAATAGGCCTCGCCCAGCTTTTCGCGCAGCCGGTCGAGCAGGCGGTTCTGGAACACCTGCGTCAAGATCTCCAGCTGGCGGCTTTCACGAATTTGCGCGAACCCGCCCGCTGTCGGCCAAGCGATAATACCGGCGGCTTGGTTATCCTGCCCGCGGTGGAACAGTATCTTGGCATCGGGCGACGGCGTAACGGTGCGCGCTTCATAACCGGCGGTCCCGGCTGGCAAGTCCCCGCGCAGCGG
>JAFLDC010000373.1 GCA_017302775.1 Sphingomonadales bacterium | reverse complement strand
GTGAGCCGCCGCTAAGGCACGGACCGCGAATCCCCCCGTTGGCCTGAAATTGGCCTGCGGGGTTCTTGCTGTTGCCACAACCCGAGCGGATGCCATGCCTGATCTGTCGAAGATACTTTCTGCCAGAACTCCGCTGACGCTATCCGCGCTCGCTCGCGGAGCGCAGCCCCTGGTCCTGGCCGATCTGGCCCGGGCCACCAAAGGTCGCGCCGTCTTCATCGCACCCGATGAAGCGGCAATGCAGGCGATCTCGGATAGCGCCGCGTTCTTCGCGCCCGAGCTTGAGGTAGTCGATTTCCCAGCGTGGGATTGCCTGCCTTATGATCGTGCCAGCCCAGCCCTGTCCGTGAGCGCTCGGCGTCTTGCCGCACTGCACCGCTTGCAAACCCCTTGCAGCGCACCGCAATTGCTGGTCACCACGATCAACGCCGTGCTGCAACGCGTTGCCACGCCATTCCGGATTCGCGAGAACGTGCGCTTGCTCAAGCCGGGCATGGAAATCGGACGAGAAAGCCTGATCATGCTCCTGCAACGGCAGGGCTACAGCCGCACCGACACGGTGGCAGATGCTGGCGAATATGCCGTGCGCGGCTCGGTATTCGATATTTACCCGTCCGGGCTGGGCGCTGGCCTGCGGCTGGATTTCTTTGGGGACGAACTGGAGACGCTGCGACTGTTCGATCCCAATACCCAGCGCTCGACCGGGCCCACTGCAGAACATCTGCTGCTTCCGGCCAGCGAAGCCCTGCTCGATGAGGACAGCGTTAAGCGTTTCCGTACCCGCTACCGCGAACTGTTTGGTGCCAATGCTACCGGCGATCCGCTGTACCAGGCTGTCAGCGATGGGCGGCGATTGGCCGGGATGGAGCACTGGCTCCCGCTGTTCGAAGAACGGCTGACCACGCTGTTCGATCACCTTGACGCGGCAGATACCATTGTGATTGACAGCAGCGCGCTGGGCGCAGCCGATGAGCGGCTGGGCGATATCGCCGACTACCATGCCGCCCGTTCCGAAACATCAGGCCGGGCGGCCGGGTCCTATCGCCCCCTCCCCCCGGAAACCCTGTATCTGTCGAAGGACGAGCTCAGCACCATCCAGCGCGCACATCCGATTCACCGCGCCGAGATTTTCGCCCAGCCGGAGAGCGCGGATGTTGTGGATTTCGGCTTCACCAGCGGTCGAGACTTTGCCCCCGAGCGCGCGCGCGGCGATAACGCTTACGAAGCGGCCGCGCAGTATCTGACGGGACAGGCCAGACGCGGCAAGAAGGCCATCATCGCTGCGTACACCGAAGGCAGCCGCGCCCGCCTCGCGGCAATTCTGGGCGAAGCCGCGCGCCCGGCGCCTGTTATGGCTGACAGTTGGCAGGAGGCCCTCGGGCTGGCCGCCAAGGGCTCGCCGGTAGCACTTGTTCTGCCGCTGGAAACCGGTTTTGCCAATGATGACCTGGACCTCGTTACCGAGCAGGACATTCTGGGCGACCGGCTGGTGCGCCGCAAGAAGCGCCGCAAGGGCGCGGACGCCTTCCTGGCAGAACTCGCTGCGCTCACTCCCGGCGATCTTGTGGTGCATATGGAGCATGGGATCGGCCGGTATCTTGGCCTGCAGTCGATTCCGGTCGGCCAAAGCCCGCATGATTGCGTTGCGCTGGAATATGCCGGGGGTGACAAACTCTATGTCCCGGTCGAAAATATCGATGTCCTGTCACGTTATGGCAGCGACAGCGAATTTGCCGCTCTGGACCGGCTTGGCGGTGAAGGTTGGCAAAAGCGCAAGTCGCGGCTGAAAGAGCGGATCCGCGCGATTGCGCACGAACTGCTTAAGACCGCAGCACAGCGGGCGCTGCGCCAGGCCCCCGTGATCAGCCCCGATCAGGCCAGCTTTGACCAGTTTGTCGAGCGGTTCCCGTGGCAGGAAACCGAAGATCAGGAGGCCGCGATCGATGACGTACTGCAAGATCTTGGTGAAGGCCGCCCGATGGACCGCCTGGTCTGCGGCGATGTCGGCTTTGGCAAGACCGAGGTTGCCCTGCGCGCGGCCTTCGTGGCGGCAATGGCCGGGCAGCAAGTGGCGGTCATCGCTCCCACGACGCTGCTTGCCCGCCAGCATTACACGGGCTTTACCGAACGTTTCGCCGGATTCCCGCTGCAAGTCGGACGGCTCTCCCGGCTGGTCGGTGACAAGGAGGCCAGAGCTACCAAGGCAGGTCTGGCCGACGGCACCATCGATGTGGTGATCGGCACGCACGCCTTGCTTGCCAAGAGCCTGCAGTTCAAGCGCCTGGGGCTGGTAATCGTGGACGAGGAACAGCGTTTCGGCGTCAATCACAAGGAAGCGCTCAAGCAGTTGCGCAACAATGTCCACGTGCTGACGCTGACTGCCACCCCGATCCCCCGAACGTTGCAAATGGCGATGTCGGGGCTGCGCGAACTATCCACTATCCAGACCGCACCGGTGGACCGTCTGGCGGTCCGTACCTACGTCATGGAATGGGATGACATGGTAATGCGCGAAGCACTGCTGCGCGAGCATCACCGCGGCGGGCAGAGCTTTATCGTCGTCCCGCGTATCGCAGACATGGCCGAAGTGGAGGACTGGCTGCACAAGACCGTACCTGAAGTCCGCTATATTTCCGCGCATGGTCAAATGGCGGCCGGCGAAGTCGAAGAAAGAATGAGCGCATTCTACGAGAAAAAGTACGAAGTGCTGGTTTCGACCACTATCGTCGAAAGCGGGCTCGATATTCCCAGCGCCAACACGCTGGTCGTCCACCGCGCCGACCGCTTTGGTCTGGCCCAGCTCTATCAGCTGCGCGGCCGCGTCGGCCGATCCAAGCTGCGCGCCTATGCCTATCTGACCACACCCGAGGATGGGCGCATCACCGACACCGCCGAAAAGCGGCTCAAGCTGCTGGGCGACCTCGACACGCTGGGCGCAGGGTTCCAGCTCGCCAGCCACGATCTCGACATTCGCGGCGCGGGCAATCTGGTCGGCGACGAACAGTCGGGGCATATCCGCGAGGTCGGGTTCGAGCTCTATCAATCGATGCTCGAAGAAGCGATCCTGCTGGCCAAGGCCGAGGGCGCGGGCGCGCCGCCGCCGCGCGAAGCGCTGTCGCCGGTCATCACCGTCGATGCGCCGATCCTGATCCCCGAGGATTATGTCCCCGATCTGCCGCTGCGCATGGCGCTTTATCGCCGCCTCAACGATGCCGAGGACCGCGCCGCGCTCGATGCCTTCGCCGCCGAGCTGATCGACCGTTTCGGCCCCCTGCCCGACGAGACGCAGAACCTGATCCTGCTGATGGAGATCAAGGCCAATGCTAGGGCCGCCGGCATCGCCAAGATCGATGTGGGGGCAAAGGGCGCGCTGGTGGCGTTCCACGGCGACCGCTTTGCCAATGTGCCGGGGCTGCTCGCCTATGTCGAACGTCTCAAGGACCGCGCGCGCATCCGTCCCGACAACCGCCTGTCGATCAGCGGCAATTGGGGCACCGCCGCGGCGCGGCTCAACGGCGCGCTGCAACTGTCC
>JAFLDC010000372.1 GCA_017302775.1 Sphingomonadales bacterium | reverse complement strand
CGTTCCCGGCGCGATCGGAAGAAAGATGAGTGTGGCTGTCGATCAGCCCGGGAAGCACCGTCTGCGCCTTCAGGTCGATAACGCGCGCGCCATCCGTGGCAGGCAGGAAGCCGTCATAAAGAGCGATGATCCGGCCATCGCGCACGACGATGGTGGTTGCCCCGCGCGCGGCCTGGCCGGGCACGGCAAGAACCCGGCCAGCGTGGATCCACGTTTGCTTGCTGGCAGCAACGGCGAGCACGTCGGCGCCGAGCGCAGTCCCCGTGATGGCCAGGCCTGATACGCACAGGGCAAACGCAAGAGTGGCAGCTTTCATAAGATCCGTCCCCGATCAGGTGCATCACTCGCAGCCTAGCGGTGCACCGTGGCCCGCGCAATCGGGGCGATGCCTAGTCTGGCGGGTTATGCTTGGTGAGGAAGGCCTCCAGCGTGTCGAGCCAGCGCCCCTCATTGGCCTGCTTGTCAAACCCGTGGCCTTCGTCGGGGAAGGTCAGCGTCTCGATCGGTTTTCCGGCGGTAGCGGCGGCGGCTTTCAGGGCGGTGTATTGCTTGAACGGCACGTTGAAATCGCGCTCACCATGAACCACCAGCACCGGGCGGGTCAGCCGGGCGATCTGCTGCACCGGGCTGACCTGATCGAGGTTGAAGCCGGGTCCGCTGCCGCTGATCCGCTGCTTCCACTTCTTGCCGGATTCGCGGCTGAAGAAGTTGCGATCATACCTTAGCTGCGCGTTCCAGTCGGTCACGCCGGCAAAGCTGGCGGCGCAGCGATAGCGCTCCGGATTGCGGATGACTGCCCACAACGCAGCATATCCGCCATAGGACGAGCCGACCATGCAGACCCGCTTGGGATCGACGAGCCCCTGGTTGACCAGCCAGTCCATCCCGTCATCAAGATCGTCCTGCATCTTGCGCCCGATCTGGCCGTCACCCAGCTTTTCGAAGTCATCGCCGTATCCGCTGGAGCCGCGATAGTTCGGTTGCAGCACGGCATAGCCGCGATTGGCCAGGAACTGCGCATCGCCATTGAAGGTCAGTGTGTCGTGAACGCCATAGGGGCCACCGTGCGGCAGCACGATAAGTGGCAGGTTGCGGGGCGAACGGCCCAGCGGCAGGGTGAGCAAGCCCTTGATCTCCACCCCGTCACGCGCCTTGTAGGTAATGGCGGTGGGCTTGGCCATTTGCGCCGGATCGATCGACGGTTTTTCGGCAAACAGGATATCGAGCCGCTTGGTTGCCGCAGTATAGACATACCAGACCCCCGGATCATCCTCTCGGCCCGACCACACCATCATGCGGGTGCGGTTTCTGGCGCGCCCGGCGATCAGCACCTGGCTGCCCTTCAGCGCCTTTTCCAGCCTGGTCTGCAAGGTTTTCAGTTCTGGATCGAACCATTCGACCCGTTCGCGGTCATCGGTGTATGCTGCGGACAGCAGCTTGCCTGCATCGTCGAAAGACACTTCGTCAACATCGAAGCCGGGGCGGGCGAACAGCGTTTCGCCCGAGGTGCCGGTCGCATAGTTGAACTTGCGCAGCACGTAATGGCCGCTGTCATCCCGTTCGAGGACATGACCATCATCGCTGCCGGCAACGATATGCATGGCGCGCCACCATGTGTTCTGCTGTCCCTTGACGCGATTGATCAGGGCAATCTGCCGCAACGGATCGGTTTCGGCCTTGCGGTAGTGCACCTTGATATTGCCGCTTTCGAGGTATTCGATCCCCACCCGGACCACGCCGGCATTATCGGCATACCAGTCCCACACGTCGCGGCGCGGGTCCTGAACCTTCTTGCCGTTCTTCTCGGCAGTTCCGTCCAGCGGGAAGCGCCACACCGACGGGTAATCCATGATCGTGCGCTGCATTGCCAGCAGCACGAATTCGCCGTCGGGGTGGGTGTAGAGCACGTCATCGCCAACGATGCCCATGTCCTTCTTGCCGACAAACGTATAGCTGCGGCTGGTCAGGTCATAGACGAACAGGCGGGTGAAGCGGGTTTCATCGCCGAAGAGCGTTACCATCTGCGACATGCTGACGATGATCCGGTTGTTCCCGGCCCAGCGAAACCACTCCAGCTCGTTGTCCTTGGGCATCTGCAAATTGTGCAGGTTCTTGCGGGTTTCGGCATCGATCACCGCCAGGCTGACCTCGCCGCCGGATTGCACTGCGCGCAGGGCGATCTTGCTGCCGTCGGGGGAGAGCTGCAGCCAGCTCAATCCCGACCGCTGGGTGAAGGAGGAGGTCGGAATGCGCGGCGGCGGGGCGGGGCTGACGGCCGGCCCTGCACCGGCAGCGGGGGCCCGCGCTGACACCGCGGACGGCGGGGCCATCAGCAAAGCAATTGCGGCAACCAGTCGTCCGAATACCCGCATCCGTTACGCCTCCCTGCGCACTAATAGTGATGGCCGCAAAGTAACGGATAAATGTTCGCTGGCAACGGGTTGGCCGGACACCTTCGCAAAAGGCGCGATGGCCCGTCTGGCCGGGGCGTCGTGTTCTTAATCGCTTGATTAAATTGTGCTTGACCCAGGCCTTGCCCGCGGGCCAGACCGCTATCATGCAGAGCGAGACAATCCGCATAGCCGTCGCCCCCGGAATAGAGATCGCCGCCGACGTTGCGGGGCGGGCGGGTGCGCCGACGGTGGTGTTGGGCCATGGTGGCGGGCAGACCCGGCATTCCTGGGACAAGGCCGAGCGCCAGCTGGCCGAAGCCGGGTACTATGCGATCAACTATGATCTGCGCGGCCATGGTGACAGTGATTGGTCGCCCGATGGGGACTATGGCGTGGTCACGCGCGCCAACGATCTGATTACGGTCGCCGCGCAGGGCAGCGAGCCATTCGCGCTGGTCGGGGCCTCGCTCGGCGGGATCACCGCGCTGATGGCGGCATGCCTGGGGCTGGAGCCGGCGGCGCTGGTGCTGGTCGATATCGTGCCCAAGATGTCACCTGCGGGAGTGGCCAAGATTCGCGGTTTCATGATGGCGAACCCGGATGGCTTCGCCTCGTTGCAAGAGGCTGCCGATGCGATCAGCGCCTATTACCCCGATCGTCCCCGACCCAAGGATCTGTCGGGCCTGAACAAGAACCTGCGCCACCATGCCGACGGCCGCTATCGCTGGCACTGGGATCAGCGGATGATGACCGACGCGCGCGCCGATCCGCAGCACATGCTGAATCTGCTCGACGCGGCAGACTGGACCGATCGGGTGCCGACCCTGCTGGTGCGCGGCATGAAAAGCGACATCGTGACCGACGAAGGCGTGGCCGATCTGCGCCGCCGCATTCCGCAGCTTGAGATTGCCGACATCCGCGGCGCCGGTCACATGGTGGCGGGCGATCGCAACGATGAATTCAACGCGGCAGTCATCGAATTTCTGGCGCGGGTGATGCCGCCGAACTGAGCGCGGCCCCCCTCGACTTGGCGGGTGAAATAGGTCAGGCTGCATCGTTGAACGCGCCAGCAGGGCAGGCCGGCGCGGCAGGGGAAACCGATGAAGTTCTATCAGCTTGCCGTATCGTTCGGGTTGTGGCCAGCG
>JAFLDC010000371.1 GCA_017302775.1 Sphingomonadales bacterium | reverse complement strand
TCGACACCCTGCCGACCATCGTTCCGGAGACGGAGGTGACAGCCGACAACGAACCCGACACACTCGCCGCGTAACCGCCTCTGCCGAGGCCCGGGTGTCGGGTAATTACGCAACTTGTACATGCGTACACCACCCGATCGCGCATCCTCACTCCCGTCATCCCGGCAAAAGTTGGGATCCAGATTTGGTTGGAGCGAAAGCTAGAAAAGACGATCGGCAAGCTTCTACTTTCGTAGGGCGCATAAGCCGATGGCGTCATGCGCCTTGATTCGCCACCGACGCCTATGCCATGAAGGGAGTTCATGCCGCTTCGCTGACACAACCTACCCATATGCGTCTCATCGGCTTACCCTTGCACCCCTGTGAGGGCAATTCCATCCGGTATCTGCAGATCGGCGAACTTGGCCGAAGTAATATTTGGGTCCCCGGTTGTGCATCTGAAAAGCTCCAAGAAGAAGCGATATGAGGTCAGGTTACACGACTCGTTCAATGCTCGGCTTTTTGTCCCATAAATCCTTGTGGCAGAAGCACAGCGCATTCCTGACTTTGTATAGTTAAAAACAAATGAAGCTGGCGTAATTACCAGCATTTTGTTGCACTGCCCAATGAGTTCTTTGTGGTCAGCCGCAGCCATTTCAGCGCCCTCATCGACCCTCTTTGATTGAATCAAAACGCCCTTTGAGTAGCTTAATTGCGGCGTCTTGATCGACACATGGAACAGCATGTCCGCTCCAACCGCTTTCTCTTGAGCCGCGACTCCTTTGCGGTGCCTAAGAATGGACGAAGACCAAGTAATACCGCCAATTTTTCTGTCAAAAACAGCATCTAGTCGGCCTATCAACGCGCCCGTAATGTCGTCCTCATCTGTCACGAGTTCGTTCGCGTATTTTTCCATCGACATTTGCACGGCACGGTCTGCGGCATGCGCTGCTTTCCGAAAATCCTCTTCAAGATTAATTTCCATGCATTTTCCTGAACCATCTAATCGTGGAATGTGAATAGACCGTAATCATCTTCGCAAAATCAATTTGATTATTTTGTTGGTTGAGCTTCAACTACGGACCGGAAGCTGCCTTTTCATAATTGAACTCTTTTTTCACTCTACAAATACCCCGTCATTTATAACAGGAATGCCCTCGCGGGCATGCGCACGTGCGAGCTTGCAAAGGGCTGCCCTGCTTCCACAAACGCAGCTAGTAAGATGAAGCACACCCATCGCCTTCGGCTCGGGATGACGAGCAAGGCGGGATGACAGAGGGGGCGGTAGGGCGGGGCTGACTGCGGACGGGAGAACGTCGGACTGGCGGAACGGTCCTGCGGCACGGAAAACGGTCTGAAGCGGCACACCATTCCCACCCTTCCCTCGACACGAAAGCGCCCGAAGACGCTTGCGTATCGCGGCACTCCGCAACCGCGCCGGCGTTTGACCGCCGACGCATGTCGTAGGGCGTGCATGACGCCCCACGCTCAATGACTCCCATGCCCCCCATGCCCGCCGACCAACGCCCCGCCCTGCCCGTCCGGCAGCAGCACGCGGACGTTCTGCATCATGCCCTGGTCCTCGTGGTCGAGGATGTGGCAGTGCAAAACATATTCGCCGATGTAGCGTTCGTAGCGGGTGCGCACGATCACGTGCAGGCCTTTCTTCACGAAGATCGTGTCCTTCCATGTGCCCTGCATCGCGGCGTAGTCCGGGTCCGAGCTGCCGGGCAGGCTGAGGTCGTTGCCCTGCGCGTCGAGCACGTGGACGATCTCGAACGGGTTGACGTGGATGTGGAACGGATGGCTGCCGGCAGCCGAGGTGATCGTCCATTCCTCGACGTTGCCCAGCACCAGGTCGCGGTACGTCGACGGGTCGTAGGGCTTGCCGTTGACCATGAACACCGACGGTGAACCGGAAATGTCGAACTCGACCTTCTGGCCGGTGCCGGGCGTGAGTTCGGCGTCGGTGATCTGCGCGTGCGGCACGAACGCGCCGGTGCGCAGGTCGGCCATCAGGTCGGCGACCACGCGTGCCTTCACGTCGTCGGGCATCCAGCGTTCGGCGGCGGCGACGAGTTCGCGCTGCAGATACGCGCCGAGGTCGCCGGTCACCGCGTCGCCCGGCGCCACGCGCACCGTGCCGAGCAAGCGACGGCTCTCGGCATCGCTCGACACCGAACCGCTGGCCGGCACGCTGGCATCGATCACGCAGTAGTCGCCGGCGGACGGGAACACCATCAGCGAATCGCTGCGGTAGCCCGGTTGCAGCACCACCTCGGTCTTGCGGATGACCTGCGCGTGGGTCAGGCCGTCGGTCGCGATCTCCCACTGCGGCAGCGGGTCGCCGACGCAGTTCCGGCCGATCCACTTCGCGTGGTCGTCGGCTTCGCGCAGCGACAGCGGATTCGCGTTCGCACGCATCGGCACGAACTGCAGGCGGATGGTGTCGCGGATGCCCGCGTGCAGGTTGCGCCAGCGCTCGATGCGCCCCGCCACCGAGCCGTCGAAGCGCGGCAGGATATCGCCGTTGATGCTGGTGTAGCGCCCGGACGGCGCCCACGTACCGAAGCCGAGCTGGTCGGCGTAATCGGTGATCTCGCCGACGTCGTCCGGGCCACAGGCCCAGGTGCCATCGGGATTGGTCTTGATCTTGCCGTTCGCGTCGCGGCAGGCATACGGCACCTGCTGGAACAGCACCACGCGTTCGCGGAACGGCTGGCCGTCGGCAGCGCGCAGCAGCGTGTCGATGTCGCCGTTGCGCTGCGGCGTCGGCACGCGGGCGCCGCGCACGATCAGCGCGCCGGCCATGCCGCTCGCGACCTGCAGCGCGGTCGATCCGTGCAGGTGCGGGTGATACCAGAACGTGCCGGCGGGATGCGTCGCGGGCAGGTTGTATTCGTACTCGAACGAGACCTTCGGGCGGATCGTCAGCAGCACGTTGTCGCTGTTGCCGGCCGGGCTCACCCACAGCCCGTGCGAATGCAGGTTGGTGGAGTTGAAGCAGTGCGGCGTGTTGATGTTCGGCGGCGTGCAGCCCGGCTGCGGATCGAGACGGTTGTTGAGCTTGATGCGCACCGTCTCGCCCGGCAGCACCGCGATCGTCGGCGCCACGAACGGCGTGTCCGGATCGGCGGCCTGGCCTTCGGGCACGTAGCTGCGCAGGCGCACGTGGTCGTAGCGACCGGTCGCGGGGTTGTAGATGCGGCCGTCGGTGAGCCGGATGTCCAGCGACAGCGAGGCGTCGTGGTCGGGCACCGGCGTGATCATTGCGGGCAGGACCTCCAACTGCGTCGCGGGCGGCGACACCAGCGCACGCAGGATCGGCGCCAGCGGCGGGCTTTCCACCACCGAGACGACAGGAGGCGCCGCCATCGTCGCGAATGACGGCAGCAGCAGGACGGCGGCGAGCGGGGCCGCCAGGCGTCGGCGTTGCGACGGGCAGCACGGGAACGGCGAACGGACGCGCATGACGATCTCCTTGTCGGGCGGACTCACGATGCGCACGTGTCGGGGCCTTCCCGGTCCCGCGGACGCGATGGCCTCGTCGCCATCGTCG
>JAFLDC010000370.1 GCA_017302775.1 Sphingomonadales bacterium | reverse complement strand
TGTACCGCACCCGGACTGGAAATAGTGTCGGCAGCCATGATCCGAGTGGACCATAGACAAACCCCATCACCACGAGCGCAGCGGACAGGGTCACGAACACCGCAAACAACGATCCTGAGGTAAGCCCCGGACCGAACACCACACCCAGCACCATGGTTATCACCGCGCCTTGCAGCATCACACGACGGGACGATAGCTGGTCGGCCCGGATCACGGCAATCAGGATCCCCAATGCAAAAAAGCAATTGGCGCCAAGCTGCACTGCCAGGAATGTCTCACGCGAATAGCCCAGCGCGGTGGTGCCCTGCGCCAGAGCATAGGCAGTCGACAGGTAGAAGATGGCAAAGCAGGCCACCGCCCCTGCCGTTCCCGCCAGCACCGCGCCAAAATACTGGTTCAGCAGAACGACAATTGGCACGCTTGGCGGCGGCTTGTGCGCCAGCGCTTCGCGAAAGGCCGGTGTTTCGGCGATGCGCAGCCGCACCCACAGCCCCAGGCCGACCAACACCGCGCTCGCCAGAAAGGGGATGCGCCAGCCCCAGGCCTTGAAGTCGGCGTCGGACAGACCCAGCCCCAACAGCAAAAACAGGCCATTGGCGGCCAGGAACCCGACCGGCGCACCGAATTGAGGCGCAGAACCGAACCGGGCCTCCCAACCCTTGGGGGCGTTCTCAACCGCAAGCAGAGATGCCCCGCCCCACTCTCCGCCCAAGCCAAAACCCTGCCCGAAGCGCAGCACGCACAGTAGCAGCGGCGCGATCCAGCCGACCATGGCGTAGGTTGGCAGGAACGCGATCAGCAGGGTTGAAAGCCCCATCAGCAACAGCGAGGCAACCAGCGTGGATTTTCGCCCGATCCGATCTCCGAAATGGCCAAACACGATCGCGCCGACCGGACGGGCAAAGAAAGCAAGGCCAAAGCTCATGAATGCAAACATGGTCTGCGCGGCCTGGCTTTCCGCGGGAAAGAACAGCGGGCCGAACACCAACGCCGCAGCTGTGGCGTAGATGTAAAAATCATAGAATTCCACCGCCGTCCCTGTAAGCGAGGCGATAAGGACGCGGGCGTGCTGACGAACGGGATGCATGGGCACCGTGCTTGCGCAAGCGGATAGCCGCGTCAAGCCGCCTTGCCCGGACTTGCGCCAGGGAATTTCGTTCCCTAGTTGTTCGCGGGTGCAACTCCCGAACGAATCCCCGGCCGATCCCCTGATCGATGGTCTCAACGCCCCGCAGCGCGAGGCGGTGCTGACTACCGAAGGTCCGGTGCTGATGCTGGCCGGAGCCGGCACGGGCAAGACCGCGGCGCTAACCGCGCGGCTGGCTCACATCGTCCGTGCTCGTCTCGCCTGGCCGAGCGAGATCCTGTGCGTAACCTTCACCAACAAGGCGGCGCGGGAAATGAAGGAACGGGTCGGTCAACTCGTCGGCCCTGCGGTTGAGGGGATGCCATGGTTGGGCACTTTCCATGCCATCGCTGCCAAGATGCTGCGCCGTCACGCCGAGCTCGCCGGGTTACAAGCGAACTATACCATCATCGATACCGACGATCAGCTGCGCGTGCTCAAGCAGTTGATCCAGGCAGAAGGGCTTGATGACAAGCGCTGGCCGCCCCGCCAACTGGCGGCTTGCATCGATCGCTGGAAGAACCGCGGCCTCACCCCCGCAGACCTGTCTGCCGCCGATAGCGAGGCCTATGGCAACGGCCAGGGGCAAAAGTTCTATCGGCTTTACCAGGATCGCCTGAAAGCGCTGAACGCCTGCGATTTCGGCGATCTGCTGCTGCACATGCTGAAAATCCTCCAAAACAACCGCGAGATTCTGGAGCAGTACCAGCAGCGCTTCAAATATATCATGGTGGACGAATATCAGGATACCAACCAGGTCCAGTACCTGTGGCTGAGGCTTCTCGCCCAAGGACGCCGGAACATCTGCGTGGTCGGCGATGACGATCAGTCGATCTATTCATGGCGCGGTGCAGAAGTTGCCAATATCCTGCGGTTTGAGCAGGATTTTCCCGGCGCGAAGGTGATCCGGCTTGAGCAGAATTACCGCTCCACCCCCGATATCCTTGCCGCCGCTTCGGGCCTGATCGATGCCAATAGCCAACGGCTGGGCAAGACCCTGTGGACAGAACGCAACGGCGGAGACAAGGTCCGCGTCATCGGGGTGTGGGATGGCCCGGAAGAGGCCCGCCGGATCGGCGAGGAGGCAGAGCGGTTGGAGCGCGAAGGCGCCTCGCTCGCCAGCGTCGCCATCCTGGTGCGTGCGCAGTTCCAGACGCGAGAGTTTGAAGATCGCTTCATCGCCATCGGCTTGCCTTACAAGATTGTCGGTGGATTCCGGTTCTATGAACGCGCGGAAATTCGCGATGCGCTGGCGTACTTGCGGCTCATCGCCCAGCCGAGCGACGATCTGGCGTTCGAGCGGATCTACAACACGCCCAAGCGCGGCCTTGGCGACAAGACGCTGGAAAAGCTCCACCGCCATGCCCGCGCCCGGAACGTCGCTCGCCTACGGGTCCCACGCCGACGCCCGCACCCGCGCGTTCGAGCGCCTGATCGAGTCCTTCGGCGATCGCTTCGTGCGCTTCGCGGAGGAGCAGCTGGGCGAGGAGCTCGACGCCCGCCTCGCGCGCATCCGCGTGCGCACCAACGAGGCCGGCTTCGATCCCTTCGGCTTCGATCCGCGCGCTGCGCGTCACGCCCTCGCGCTCACCGCGTTCATGCACCGCTACTATTTCCGTAGCGAGGTGCGAGGCATCGAGAACCTGCCGCCGGGGCGCGTGCTCGTCATCGCGAACCACTCGGGGCAGCTGCCGATCGACGGCATGCTCATCGGCTGCTCCCTGGTGCTCGACGCCGAGCCGCCACGCTTCCCGCGCAGCATGGTCGAGCGCTGGACCGCGACGCTGCCGTTCGTCTCGTTCGTCTTCAGCGGGTGCTCGGCGGGCCTGTGACCCTGCTGCCCGGCGGCACGTCCCAGTGCCGGCGGATTGGCGTCTGCACCGGTGGCGCCGGTTCCCAGCTCAAGCTGGCGGCGTCGGAGGACGTGGACACGTTCATCACGGGTGAAGGCCCGCACTGGACGCACGCCCTGTCGGAAGACCTTGGATTGAATGTCTTTTATGGGGGGCATTACGCGACCGAAACCTTTGGCGTCCAAGCCCTCGCCGGAGCGCTCGCACGGAAATTTCGTGTCCCCTGGACGTTTGTGGATCATCCTTCGGGACTGTGACGCCATGACGTCTCCACGACTCCATCGACCCGGTCTGCACGGCGGATCGGCGGGAACCCGGGCGCGCTGCTGGATGCTGGCGGGTCTGGCCTGGCTTGCGGCGTGCCTGACGGCGCTGGGTCAGATCGATCCGGAATCGCGTCAACTGATTCAGTTCGGCTACACCCAGCCCATTGAGGGACGGGGCCCGCTCAGCGGGTATGCATTTTACTACCACAACCATCCTGGATTCCTACGCACCAACTGGACCGGCCGGCTGGTGGTGGCGCCGACCTACCTCGATTCGGAACTGGGCATGACGGGAGTGTTG
>JAFLDC010000037.1 GCA_017302775.1 Sphingomonadales bacterium | reverse complement strand
GGCGGTTCCCCCAGCCGCACCCTTGTGGGACGGATTTGCGCCCGCACCATGGAGTGGCGCGACGCTGCTGATGCTGATCGCCGCCGTGCTGCTGGTCGGATCGTTCCAGGGCAATCCGGCCCTGCCCGCACCGAACGCGGCAGAGGCGGCCGCGCGCGGTCCGCGCGGCGTATTTCTGGTGACCCGCCATCCCATGATGTGGTCCTTTGCCCTGTGGAGCATCAGCCACGTTATCGTCAGCCCGACCCCGCGCGTGTTGGTGCTTAGCCTGGCCATGGCGTTTCTGGCGTTGGTCGGATCGCACCTGCAGGACCGCAAGAAGGCGATGCAGATGGGTAAAGCATGGCAGGGCTGGCAGACGCAAACCTCTTACTGGCCGCGGCTTGGCTCCCTCTCCAGAGCCGGGATCGTGCCGTGGTTGGGTGGCACAGCGCTCTGGCTCATCGCCAGTTGGGCACACGGCTGGCTGATCGCCATGCCTGCGGGCGTGTGGCGTTGGATTTAAAGCAGCTGTTGGCGGGCAAGCCAGGTCAAGCCAGCCTGCTGCGCGGCGGGTACGAAACCAAGCTGATGTCCATTACTGGAAAACAATAGCAGTTCAGAATGTACGGCGAGTTCCGCCAGCCGCTGGCCATGCTCAACCGGGATCGAAGCATCGCTGCGATCATGCATGATCAGGATCGGGCAGCGCACCCGCTGTATTTTGGCGGCGGTATCGAGCTTATCCTGGACCAGCGAAGAAGGCACAAGCCCGCGAAACCGGTGTGAGACGACGTTCGGCAGACTGGTATAGGGTGCGATCAGGATCAGGGCTGCCGGCGCCTGCTCGAGCGCCAGTTGGGTCGCCACGCCGGTTCCCAGCGAAAATCCGATCAGCACTTGTCGCGCCGCTGGCACCCCTTGCGCAGCCAGCCAAGCCCGGGCCCCGCGCCCATCATCGTACAGCCCGCCCTCGGTAGGCGTGCCCGGGTTTCCACCATAACCACGGTACTCCACCAGCAGCAGGCCAAAGCCCGCCGCTGCATAGCTTTCGGTCGAAACCAGCGAACCGGACAGGCTGTCGCCGTTACCGTGCAGGAACACGATGGTAGGTTTTCCGGGAGCCGCCTCCCGATAGAGCCCGCGTAGCGCAAGTCCATCGGGAGTGGGGTAAAGGATGGTCCGGAAACCGGGTGCCTGGGGCCAGGGCCGATTGGGCGCGGGGTAGATCATGCTGCGCTGGTTGGCATAGAGCACGGCCAATACCGCGCCATAGCCGCACAGTACCAACAGCGCCGCAGCAAGCAGCCAGCCACGCAGCGCCATCAGGCCCGTGCCTCTTCCACTCCTGCCGAATTGTGCCGGAGCGCCTTCAGTACCGTATCGACGATACCGGCTGCATTCAGCCCGGCGGCATCATATTGCTTGTCCGGGCTGTCGTGATCCTGAAACAGATCGGGCAGGCGCAGGGTGCGGATTTTCAGCCCGGCGTCGGTCAGGCCTTCATCGCTGGCCATGGTCAGCACATGCGCACCCAACCCGCCGATCGACCCTTCCTCTATCGTCACGACCACCTCGTGCGTGGTCATAAGATGGCGGATCAGGTTTGTATCGAGCGGCTTGGCGAAGCGCAGATCGGCAACTGTGGTCGACAGGCCCTTGGCCTCAAGCTGCTCCGCTGCTTTCAGTGCTTCGGCCAGCCGCGTACCGAGTGACAGCAATGCAACCTTGCCACCCTGTCGCACGATCCGGCCCTTGCCGATTTCCAGCGCGACCGGGACCTCGGGCAAATCGACCCCGACGCCGTTGCCGCGCGGATAGCGGAAGGCGATCGGACCGCTATCATGCAGCGCTGCAGTATAGGTCATGTGGACCAGCTCGGCCTCATCAGCCGCCGCCATCACCACCATATTGGGCAGGCTGGCAAGATAGGTGATGTCAAATGAACCGGCGTGGGTCGCGCCGTCTGCCCCAACCAGCCCGGCCCGGTCGATCGCAAAACGGACCGGCAGATTCTGAATTGCGACGTCGTGCACGACCTGATCGTAGGCGCGCTGCAAAAAGGTTGAGTAGATTGCGCAGAACGGACGCATACCCTGGGCTGCCAGTCCTGCGGCAAAGGTTACCCCATGCTGTTCGGCAATGCCGACATCGAACGCCCGATCGGGATGCGCCTGGGCGAACTTGTCGACCCCGGTGCCACTCGGCATCGCGGCGGTGATCGCGCAGATTTTCGGGTCCTGCGCAGCCAGTTTCGCCAGCGTTTCGCCGAAGACATTCTGATAAGCCGGTGCTTTGGCAGGCGCCTTGACCTGTTCGCCGGTTATCACGTCGAATTTCTGGACGCCGTGGTACTTGTCTGCACTGGCTTCGGCCGGAGCATAGCCTTTACCCTTCTGCGTCACGACGTGAATCAGGCACGGACCTTCGGCGGCGTCCCGCACGTTTTCCAGCACCGGGACCAGCTGCTCCAGGTTGTGCCCGTCGATCGGACCGACATAGTAGAACCCCAGTTCCTCGAACAGGGTGCCGCCCATCGCCATGCCGCGGGCAAATTCATCGGTTTTCTTGGCGGCACGGTGCAGCGGTTCAGGCAAACGGCGCGACAGCCGACGGGCGATATCGCGCAGTCCCAGAAAGGGTCGTGAAGATACCAGCCGGGCAAGATAGGCCGAAAGTCCGCCAACCGGAGGGGCGATCGACATATCGTTGTCATTAAGAATCACCACCAGCCGGTTACCGGCTTCGGCAGCGTTGTTCATCGCCTCATAGGCCATCCCGGCGCTCATCGCGCCGTCGCCGATCACTGCGATTCCCTTGCCGGGGGCGCCGCTGAGCTTGTTTGCGATTGCGAAGCCGAGCGCTGCCGAGATTGAGGTCGAGCTGTGTGCAGCGCCGAAAGGATCGTATTCGCTTTCGCTGCGCTTGGTGAACCCGGAAAGACCCCCGCCCTGGCGGAGGGTTCGAATCCGATCACGCCGGCCGGTCAGAATCTTGTGCGGGTAAGCCTGATGGCCGACATCCCAGATCAGCCTGTCATCCGGTGTGTTGAACACATAATGGATCGCCACCGTCAGTTCGACCACTCCCAGGCCAGAGCCGAGGTGCCCGCCAGTCGACCCCACCGCACTGATCATTTCGGACCGCAGTTCATCCGCCAGTTGCCGCAACTGCCCCGCCGGCAACTTTCGCAAATCGGCAGGCAGGTTAACGGTATCGAGCAGCGGCGTGGCCGGAGTGGTAGTCATGGTTTGCCGCCTTACACTTTGGTTTCATTTGTGTCGATTGGCACTTGGGTGCAGAAGCCGTGCTGTTCCAAAGGAGACAATGCCGATGTCACTGCCCGACAATTCCCCGCCGGTCGTTTTCGTTTTGACTGGTAACCGGACCAGGGCCGTGCCGTTCTACCGCGACGTTCTGGGCTTGCGATTGATGGGACAGGATGACCACGCTGCAACATTCGACATCGGCAACCGCACCCCAATGCGCTTGACCGACGTGCCCGGCCATACCGGCAACGGGCATACCGTGGTGGGGTGGCATGTTGCTGATATCAGGACCGCCATGGCCGCACTTAAGGCCAAGGGCGTGACGTTCCAGATCTACGAAGGTTACGGCCAGGACGCCGAGGGGGTGTGGGCCAGCCCCGATGGCGGCGCGAAAATCGCATGGTTCCTCGACCCCGATGGCAACGGGCTGAGCTTGACGCAATTTGGTTGAGGCACTCGGTCGGGAGCGGAATTGCCCTGTCTAACTGCAGTCGCTGCAGACCCCGCGCAGTTCGACAACCGGGCGAATGTCGGCAAAACCGGCCTTGCGCGCCGCTTCGACCAGCGCCCCCGTCAGGCCATCGTCATCCAGATGCGTAGCGCGCCCGCAACTGTCGCAGATCAGAAAGATGCAATCGTGGCGACATCCGGGATGAGGGTTGGCGATATAGGCATTGGCGCTTTCGATCCGCCGCGCGAGGTTGCTCGCCACGAACAGGTCAAGAATCCGATAGACCGAGTTGGCTGCGACCCGCTTGCCGCGTGCCTTCGAAACCGCCTCGGCAATGTCGTAAGCAGAAGCCGGACGCGGCTGGTCCGCCAGCGCCTCAAACACTTCAGCGCGCATACCGGTCCACTGCTCACCGGCATCGACAAGCGCCTTGGCGGCCTCCTCAACCAGGGTTTGCCCGGTCGGCTCATGATGATGGTGATGACTGCCCATGAGCGGGATATAGGAGCCCACGCCCAGAGTAGCAAATCCCCCCGGGCCAAAACGCACTGAACCTAGCGTGTGCGGTCCACCGCGGCAGCCACCAGGGTCTGGTCGGGCAAAGCCGGCGCAGCCGTTGCCGCCGGGATGACCTTATCGGACAATCCATCGCCGGACTTCGCCGCCATGAAGCCACTCAGGAGAGCAGCCCCGAGTACAAACCCGACGGCGAAGGAACGGTAAAGGTCAGGTTTGAACAGGCCCATCGGAAAGTCACTCAGTCTCGGGTTTGGTTGTGGCGCTGCTGTGCCGAAAAGGGCGTTACCGCCGGGTGAACAATACGTTCACCCGGCCGACAGAGCGACGAAGTGAAGCGGCACTGCGGCGAACGGTTGCCAATCAGTGCCGGAAATGACGCATGCCGGTAAAGACCATCGCCAGGCCTGCCTCATTCGCAGCCTGGATGACATCGTCATCGCGGATCGATCCGCCGGGCTGGATCACTGCCGTCGCCCCGGCCTCGGCCGCTGCGAGCAGGCCATCCGCGAAGGGGAAGAACGCGTCGGAAGCAACCGCGCTGCCAACCGCCCTGCTGTGTGCCCAACCGAATTTTGCAGCAGCCTCTGCCGCCTTCATTGCCGCAATCCGGCTTGAATCGCGCCGATTCATCTGTCCGGCCCCGATTCCAGCGGTAATCCCGTCTTTGGCATAGACAATGGCGTTGGATTTGACATGCCGCGCAACAGTCCAGGCGAACAGGCAATCCTTCAACTCCTGCTCACTGGGTGCGCGCTTGGTCACGACCTTGAGGTCAGCAGCGGAAATCGCGCCGTTGTCACGGCTCTGTACCAGCATGCCGCCAGTGATCGGCTTGATAGCGAGGCCGCCCCGGCGCGGATCCGGCAAGCCCCCGGTCAGCAGCAGGCGCAGGTTCTTCTTGCGCGCAAATGCCGCCAGCGCAGCTTCATCGGCGTCAGGAGCGACAACCACTTCGGTGAAAATTTCGCAGATCGCCTCTGCAGTCGGCCCATCGAGCGGAACATTGACCGCGACGATCCCGCCAAAGGCCGATACGTCATCACATTGCAGCGCGCCCTGCCAGGCCTCAAGCAAGGTTGAACTTTGCGCGACGCCGCAAGGATTGGCGTGTTTGACGATGACGACGGCAGGTTCCTGATCGCGGAACTCTGCACAAAGTTCCAGCGCGGCATCCGCATCATTGTAATTGTTGTAGGACAGCTCTTTGCCCTGGATCTGGCGTGCCTGGGCGATCCCCTGACCATGCGGGCCCTTGGGAATATAGAGCGCCGCCCGTTGATGCGGATTCTCACCATAGCGCAGTTCCGCGTGCCGGCTCGCGGTGACCGCCAGCATCTCGGGAAACAGTTGCTGCTGATCGGCAAAGGCGAACCACTGGCTGATCATGGCATCATAGGCAGCGGTCGCGGCAAAGGCGCGCGCCGCCATGCGCTTGCGGAAATCGTAACGGGTCGCGCCGCCAGTCTCATCAAGCTCCGCCAGCAGGGCAGAATAATCGGCGGGGTCGGTGACAATCGTCACGAACGCGTGGTTCTTGGCCGCAGAGCGCACCATCGAAGACCCGCCGATGTCGATGTTCTCGATCACCTCTTCGCGGCCCGCCCCCTTCATCACTGTCGCCTCGAAGGGGTAGAGGTTGACCACGACCAGATCGATTGCCCCGATCTCATGTTCGATCATGGCCGCCGCGTGCTCGGGATTGTCGCGCACGGCCAGCAAGCCGCCATGGACCTTGGGATGCAGGGTTTTGACCCGCCCGTCCATCATCTCGGGGAATCCGGTCAGCTCCGCCACGTCCTTTACCGCCAGTCCCGCATCGCGCAGCGCCTTGGCACTGCCTCCAGTCGAAACCAGCTCAACCCCGCGCGCCGCCAATGCCCGTCCCAGATCGATTAACCCGGCCTTGTCGGACACCGAAAGCAGGGCCCGGCGGATCATCACCTCAGTCATTTCGAATGCTACCCCATTTTTTTCAGCAGCCAGGCAAAGTTGCCGCCGCCGCGCGACACCAGCCCGGATACCACGATCTGCTGGATCGGCTGCGGCCGCCCCTGGCCATCGGCCCAGATGCTTTCCTCGATGCTGACCTGACCCCCGCCCACGCGGAACTGCCAGTACGTACCATCAGCCAGCGCCAGTCCCGCACCTTGGCCGTCCTCGCTCAGCCCAACCTCGATCCCCGGACCGAGGTGGAAACGGATCGCGAAGCCGACTTTGCCCTTGCGGGCTTTGGTGCCGGACGGGACCAGCAAGTCTTCACCGCGCAGCTCGGTGCCATCGTCGCGCAGGATGAGAATCCGGCGATGCGCCAGCCCATAACGCCCAACATAGCCGTTGTGGCTTGCTTCAAGCCGGGTTGCCCCGCCCGCTTTCTCACCGGCCAGGGTGCGCCGATCAATCTCCACTTCCGATACACCGTTGCCGATCTTGCCATTGATCAGGATCGCGGTGGAATTGGCATCGTCCAGCACCAGGGTGGAATGTGCCGCAGTAGCACGCAGACCCTGTTCCAGCCGGACTGGCATCAGCCCGCCGGCGCAGCCCGCACCCCCGCAGTTGACCACCAGGCGATGCCCGGCGTGGCTGAATTCGAACGCCAGCGTGGAGGCACAGCCCGCGCGGGCATGCTTGGCGACCGGCGGCGGTGCAGCGTCAAACTGGAGCAAGCCCTTTTGTGCGACGACACGCTGGTAACCCCACTGCCGCACGTCGCGCAGTGGCCGCGTTCGCACCCCGCTTGCGGCGATAAGGGCCGACAGGTCCGCTGCATCCACGGCCCACGCGCCTTGCCACGATCCCAACGAGCCATCGCCATGCATCAGGGCCAGAAGCGGAGGCACCAGCAGACCCATGATCGTTTCGAGCGCCTGGGGTGGGTCGCGGCGCACCGCGTGATAGCAGGCCCGCAACCGGACGAGCAATGCGATAGCCTCTATCTGCGCCAGCGGGCTGCGTGACAGCACTCCGCCATCGTCGCCAACGAGTTCGCCCAGGGCCCGGATCAGCCCGGCTTCCCCAAACAGGCGTCGCGGTTTCCCATCAGGCAGCAGCAATCCCGCGGCAACGATCCCGCACCAGCCGGCAACCTCGGCCAGCAAGTCTTCTGCACGGCCGATGTTCTTGTCGAGCCAGCGGGCGGTTTCACTCAGCGCAACCAGCACCCGGGCGCGCTGGGCCTTGTCATTGCCCGAGAGGATCAGCGGGGCGTGGACCAGCCAATTCAGTTCGCGCGCGCCGGCGTTGGCCAGGCTCCACGCAGGCCCCTTGCCGGGGCGTGACGGTGGCTTGGGATTGGCCGCAAGCCACGCCGCCGTGATCCGTTCGGCCACCGGCGCAACCGTTTCGCGCGGGGCACTTGCTTCCAGATCGGCAAGCCACGCAAACGAGTGGACCACCCGCTCAAGCGGCGGATTGAGTCGTGCCGCGCCAGCGAAATCGATCTGGGCGATCGGAGCCTTGGCTCCGTGAATCAGAAAATGCCCGGCACGCAAGGCCGTTCCGGCTACCTTGCTGCCCGGTAGCGGGTTGGTGACCGTGGCCAACAGACGAGGCTTTGCAGCTTTTCCGAACGGCGTGCTCAACATCGATCCCGGGACGCCGATCCGGTAGGCCAGCCGCAGGAATCGTTCTCCCGCCCCAATCGACGGAGGGGCAAAATCGGCGATAGCCAACGCCCGGCCCGGCTCGATCAATTCGCCCGGCAGCTGCGCGGCGTCCGGTTCGCCGCTCACCAGACCACCTTCATCAGACTGGCCCAGCGGCATCGCCGGCTTCGCGTCCGTCGCTGCCGCTGATCCCGATGCGCGGGCGGAGAGGACGGCATCGCCCATAGCTCATCCCAACCCCTTAAGTGCGGCGATATTGGCGGCATAGTGCGCTGGCCCGCCCTTGAACGTGGCCGATCCGGCCACCAGGACATCAGCCCCAGCGTCAGCACACTGGCGCGCCGTGACCGGATCGACCCCGCCATCAACCTCAAGATGGATCGGCCGACCGGCCTTGTCGATCATGCGGCGCACGGCTTCGATCTTCTTGAGCTGGCTGGTAATGAAACTCTGTCCGCCGAACCCGGGATTGACGCTCATGACCAGGACCAGATCAACCTCATCGATCAGGTAGTCGAGCATTTTGGCAGGGGTGGCGGGATTGAGCGACACGCCGGCCTTCTTGCCCAGCCCCTTTATCGCCTGAACGGTGCGATGCGCGTGTGGTCCGGCTTCCGGATGGAATGTGATAATGTCAGCACCTGCGGCGGCGAAGGCTTCCAGATATGGATCAACCGGTGTGATCATCAGGTGAACATCGAACGGCTTGGCGCTGTGTGGCCGCAGTGCTTTGACTACCATCGGGCCGATGGTGAGGTTGGGCACAAAATGCCCGTCCATCACGTCTACATGGATCCAGTCAGCCCCTGCAGCATCGATCGCACGCACTTCCTCACCCAGCCGGGCAAAATCGGCTGACAGGATCGAGGGCGAAATCAGCGGCGCGGGCATGAGCGGTTGCAAGGCTCCGTTTACCGGCGCTTACGCATCGCATCTGCCGGGCGACAAGCGCCTGACCCGGTTTTTCCACACCGTATCCAGGAAATGCGCCAAAACGGGGCCGCAATCGCGTATAATTGGCCTACCACAGCGATCCCCGACAGCAGCAGCACCGCCCCCGAAAGTCGACGCCATCCCGCACCTGGCTTGATCGTGACGGTCACCCCGCGCAGCTATCCGAACGGCGCGCGAACCGATCGCAGATCCCGATGGTCGTGCTGAAGTCCGTCGTTTCGCTACATTTCTGACTGTCCGGGCTGGGCGCGGAACGATGAAATTGCCTGACCGCGGCACTGTCGAGCGCGAGTCGCCATCGTGCGGTTTATCGATTACGGCGAGGTCGCAATGAAACCTGATCTTGCTCCGATCCAGCTGATCGACTGGCCTCGCCAGGGCCGTGCTGCGGCCCGGCTTGCGGTGCTCATGTTGCTGGCGGCGTTGACAGAGGGGCTGGGCATCGTCCTGCTGGTGCCGCTGCTGACCGCATTGGACCGCGGCGGCGATGCGCGGATCGCCGATTTTCTGGCATCGCTGGGGGTTCCGACCCGGCTCGACATATTGCTGGTCGTGTTCATCGCGCTGGTCCTGGTCAGGGCCATCATCATCCACTGGCGCACTATTGCTGGAACCCGATTCGAAGCCGGAGTGATAGACCAGCTGCGCCATCGTGCCTGGGCTGCCTTGCTGCACGCCGATTGGCGGACGTTGCTGGCGATGAACCGGGCAGACACAGCCAGTCTTCTGATCAGTCGCGTCGATCGCGCCGGGCTCTATGTCAATCAGGCGATCCAGGCACTCGCCACGGCGATCACCCTGGGCGGCATTGCACTGGCTGCGCTGGTCATTTCGCCACTACTGACTGCCGGAGCCACCTGTGCCGGGCTGGCGGTGCTGGCCGCCTTTCATGGGGTGCGGCGGCGCGCGGCCGGACTGGGGGACCGTCTCGGCAAGGCCTATGCCGGCATTCACGGACGCCTGCATGAAGGGCTGGGTGCACTGCGGGTCATCAAGGGCTTGGGACGCGAAGATCAGGCTCTTGCCGAACTGGACGGCGAATTTGCCGGACTGCGCCAGGCGATGCTGGATTATCAACGCAGCGTCGGGCGCGGCCAGATCGCGCTTCAGGCCGGGGGTGCCATGGTGCTTGCGCTGCTGGTCTGGCTGGCGCTGGAACGCTGGCACACCGACGTTACGATAGTCTTGCCGATGGTGGCGCTGTTTGCTCGCGCCCTGCCGCTGATTGCCGGGCTGCAGCAGGCCGGCCTGAACTGCGCGCACACACGGCCGGCCGTGCGCGATGCTCTGGATCTGATCGCCCGGGCTGAAGCTGCGCGCGAAGCCCCCGCTGGCGCAACGCCGCCGCCGGTGCTTCAACAGGAAATCCGGCTTGACTGTGTTACCGTACGGTTCGGGTCGCAGCCAGCCGCAGCCCTGGATAACGTCAGCCTGTCCATCCCCGCCCGGGGAATCACGGCATTGACCGGCCACTCCGGTGCCGGGAAAAGCACCGTGGCAGACCTGATCGGGGGACTGCTCGACCCCAGCGACGGGCAGGTTCTGGTGGATGGAGCCGCCCTGACCGGGCCGCTGCGACAGGCCTGGCGCAGCCGGGTTGCCTATGTTCAGCAGGACCCGGTTCTGCTTGCCGCCAGCTTGCGCGATAACCTGCGGTGGGCTGCGCCGACTGCCAGCGACGCTGCGCTCGCCGCAGCGTTGGAGTCGGCGTCCGCAAGCTTTGCACTCGCACTGCCGCAGGGACTCGACACCATGCTCGGCGATGGCGGACGACAATTCTCAGGGGGTGAGCGGCAACGGCTGATGTTGGCGCGGGCGCTGCTGCGCGATCCGGCGCTGCTGATCCTCGATGAAGCAACCAGCGCACTCGACACTGGCAACGAGGCACAGATCGGCCGCGTCCTGATCAGCCTGAAAGAGCGGATGGCTATCGTGGTCATCGGTCATCGCGGCACCCTGGTCACCATGGCTGACCGGGAAATCCGCCTCGACCACGGCCGCATTGCTTGTCAGGTGCCGTAGATCTCGGGCAGCTCACGCGGGGCCTGCGCTTCAGCCAGGGCGTGGGCCCGGGGGTCATCAACATCCAGCCACCAGGCCGATCCGATGTCCATGGTCGCAGCGCGGCCCGCGTCAGCCAGCTTCTGCATCCCCTCTGACAAGCTTCCGGCCTTGCCCTCTGCAATTGCCGCGCGGATCGCATCGGCCAGCTCTGGCGTGGCGAGGAACGCCCCGCAATCGACCGCGTCGTAGGTGTTCAGGGTTTTGCCGATCGCAGTTATGAACCCTTGCTCATTACGCATCACCCATGTGGCGTCCTCAGGATCGATGAGCGGGTCGTCGCACCGCAAGTCGACGGCCAGCGTCACGCCGCGGTCCGCCCCGCCTTGTCTTGCTAGGCGCGACAGGATCGAGCCAGAGAAGATGTGGTCGCTCATCATCAGCAGATAGTCCCCGTCGATGAGGCTGGCGCCGGCGAGAACCGACCATCCGTTCGGCTTTGACCAGTCAGCAACCCGCTCCGCAATGACGGGAATACCCGCCCGTGTCGAAAGATCGGGCAGGGCTGCTTCCAGTCGCTCGGCTTCGTGCCCGGTTACGACAACCACCCGCTCCGCCCCCGCCGCCCTGGCCTGGCGAACGCCAAGTTCAAGCAAAGGCACCCCGGCGATCGGGGTCATGGGCTTCGAAGCGGAAATGTCGCGCAGACGGGAACCGAACCCAGCTGCAATGATCAGGGCATCCATACCAGTCCTTCAAAACAGAAACGGCGCCAGTCGCCCGGCGCCGTTTCCAGTTTCATTCCGCTGTGCGCTTATTCAGCCGCGAGTGGCGCGTCCGCGACGTATTCGTCGACCATCTGGGCCGCCAGATCATCGTTGAACTGCTGCGGCGGGTGCTTGCAGAAGTAAGCAGACGGCCCGATCAACGCACCGCCTTCACCGCGTTCCAGCGCAACCTTGGCGCAGCGGATCGCGTCCATTACGCAGGCAGCGGAGTTCGGACTGTCTTCAACCGAAAGACGCAGTTCCAATTCCATCGGGACGTTGCCCCACTGCAGCCCTTCCAGTCGCAGGAAACACAGCTTGTTGTCCTTCTGCCAGGGAACATAGTCCGACGGGCCGACGTGGATATTTTCGTCCGCGAGACGCTGGGCCAGCATCGCCTGGACCGCTTCGGTCTTCGATTCCTTCTTGGAACCAAGCCGCTGACGATCGAGCATGTTCATG